>JACMKH010000173.1 GCA_014380205.1 Sphingomonadaceae bacterium | reverse complement strand
CGGGCGCCGCGGTCTCGACGGGCGCGGGCTCGCCGGGGCGCGAGAGGATGCGCCGCTTCTTATGCTCGACCACGACCGTGTTCTTGCGGCCGTGGCTGAACTGCTGCTGCACCCTGCCCTCGGTGGTGCGCTTCACGCCGAGAGTCCGCGCGCCCAGCGTCGGCTTCAGATCGTCGCTCATGCCTGCCCTTCGTCCAATGCCTCAACCCGGCCGGGTTCCCGCGGCGCGTCGCCGCGAGAGCCGTTCCGGTCGTTCAATCCCAAAAAATGCGTCCAGCGCGCGAGCGCGCCCGATACACGCTTGGCCGCCTCCGCGTCCACCACCGCGATGTGCACGACATTGTCGCGGCCGAGCGCCGGGGACAATATGGCCCTTCCCGCCGGAACAACCAACCCCCGCCGCGCCGATCCCTCTTCGTCGAGTCCGACGCGCCACGCCTGATCGAGCTTGCGCCGCCCGTCCTCGCTCGCGTCGGCGGCGTGGAGCAGGAGTTTAACCCCGCCCTTCATCGCCGCGTCGCGAATCTTCTCCGATCCCGTGATCAGCGCTCCCCCGCGCGCCTCAAGCCCGAGCCGATCGAGCGCGGCGCGCTCGAGCGCGGCCTCGACGCGCGCGGGCAAGTCGTCGGGAATGACGATCTCGCCCGTCTTGAACGCGCGCGACAGCGCCCCGCGCAGCTTGCCCTTGGCGATCGCCGCCTCGAGCGCGGCGCGATCGACCCCGATCCACGCCCCGCGACCCGGCGCCTTGGCGCGCACATCGGGCAGCACTTCACCCTCGGGCGACAGTGCCAGCCGCACCAGCGCCTCGCGCGGCGCGCGGTCGCGCGTCAGGATGCACTGCCGCTCGGGAACGTGCGGCTGCGCGTCGGCTGCGGTGTCGAACGCTAGCCCATCATTGCGAGGATTCCGCATTCGCGTCCTCCCCGCCGGCGGCCGCGTCCTGGTCCTCGGACCCCGGCGCGGACGCGCCATCTTCTTCCTCGAACCAATGCGCGCGCGCCGCCATGATGATCTCGTTGCCCTGCTCTTCCGATAGATTGTACGCCGCGAGCACGCCGCCCTTGTCCTCGGGCCGGTTGCTCGGCTCGCGGCGGCGCGGCTCGATCCGCTTCTTCTGGATGAGCTCGTCGGTCGCGAGATCGGCGAGATCGTCGAGCGTGCGAATGCCCGCCTCGCCCAGGGTCACGAGCATCGCCTCGGTGAGATAGGGCATATCGATCAGCGCGTCCTCGACGCCGAGATCGCGGCGGCGCTCGCGCGCGGCCTCCTCGCGCCGCTCGAGCGCCTCGACCGCGCGCGCCTGGAGCTCGACCGCGAGGTCTTCGTCGAAGCCCTCGATGTTAGAGATTTCCTCGGGCGGCACATAGGCGACCTCCTCGAGCTCGCTGAACCCCTCGGCGACGAGCAGCTGCGACAGCGTCTCGTCGACGTCGAGTTCTTTCTCGAACATCGTCGAGCGCTCGATGAACTCGCGCTGGCGCTTTTCGCTCGCGTCGTCCTCGGTCATGATGTCGATCGCCGAGCCCGAGAGCTGGCTCGCGAGGCGGACGTTCTGGCCGCGCCGCCCGATCGCGAGGCTGAGCTGGTCGTCGGGGACGACGACCTCGATCCGATCCTCTTCCTCGTCGATCACCACGCGGCTGACCTGCGCGGGCTGGAGCGCGTTGACCACGAAGGTCGCCAAATCCTCGGACCAAGGGATGATGTCGATCTTCTCGCCCTGCATCTCCTGGACCACCGCCTGAACGCGGCTGCCCTTCATGCCGACGCACGCGCCGACCGGATCGATCGAGCTGTCGTGGCTAAGCACTCCGATCTTGGCGCGGCTCCCCGGATCGCGGGCGGCCGCCTTGATCTCGATGATCCCGTCGTAGATTTCGGGGACCTCCTGCGCGAACAGCTTCTTCATGAAGTCCGGATGCGCGCGGCTGAGGAAGATCTGCGGCCCCCGGCTCTCGCGATCGACCTTGAGGATCAGCGAGCGCGTGCGGTCGCCGACGCGGACGACCTCGCGCGGGATCTGCTGGTCGCGCCGGATGACGCCCTCGGCGCGGCCGAGATCGACGACGACATGACCGAACTCGACGCGCTTGACGACGCCCGTGATGATCTCGCCCGCTCGATCCTTGAACTCCTCATATTGGCGCTCGCGCTCGGCGTCGCGGACCTTCTGGAAGATGACCTGCTTGGAGGCCTGCGCGGCGATGCGGCCGAACTCGATCGGGGGCAGCGGATCGACGATGAAATCGCCGATCTTGGCGTCCTTCTGGAGCTTCTGCGCGCCCTTGAGGTCGACCTGCTTGAAATAATCCTCGACCTCCTCGACCACCTCGACGACGCGCCACAGCCTGAGGTCACCGGTCTCGGTGTCGATCTTGGCGCGGATGTCGTTCTCCGCCCCGTAGCGCGCCTTGGCCGAGCGCTGGATCGCGTCCTCCATCGCCTCAATTACGATCGCGCGATCGATGATCTTCTCGCGCGCGACCGCGTCGGCGATCGCGAGCAGCTCGGCCTTGTTGGCGGAAATGGCGGTGGCCATGGTCGTCCTATCCCTCTTGCTTGATCAGCTCGGCGTCTTCGGGCGCCGCGTCGTTGGTGAGAATTTCGTCGGCGCCGCGCGGATCGAGCGGCGCGGTTTCGAGGATCAGCCGGTCCGTGAGCACGAGCTTGGCCGACCGGATGTTCGCGAAGTCGATAGCCATGGGCTGGTGGCCGCGCACGTCGACGGTGATCGCATTGCCATCGCGGCACAGGATCGCGCCGGTCAGATGCCCGCGCCCCTCGATCGGCTCGGCGAGATTGATCCTCGCATCATGCCCCGCCCAGTCGTCGTAATCGGTCAGCCGCGTCAGCGGGCGGTCGATCCCTGGCGAGCTGACCTCAAGCCGATACGCGTGCTCGATGGGGTCGGCCTCGTCGAGCCGGTCGGACAGCCGCCGCGACAGCGCCATGCAGTCGTCGAGCCCGAGCTGGCGCGTCTCGGGCCGCTCGGCCATCACCTGGAGCGTGAGATCGTCCTTGCCGCCCATGAACCTCACGCGCACGAGCGCGAGCCCCAGCGCTTCCGCCTCGGGCTCGATCAATCTCATCAATGCGGCGATGTCCGCCATCCGCGCTCCAAATACCAAGCTTCCCCGCCGCCGGCTCCGGTGGGAGCCGACCTCAACGTCTGACGATGTCGAGAAAGCAGGAGGGATATAGGCGCGGCGGCCGGGGGAGGCAAGCGTCGAGTGCTCGAGCTCTTGGCTCGAGTGCGTGGACATGCCACGCCCCCCCCCTGCACAAGCGCTTCCATGAAGATCATCGGCAGCTACGTCAGCCCCTATGTCCGCAAGGTGACCGCGTGCCTCGCGCTCAAGGGGCTCGCCTATGAGATCGACCCGATCACGCCGTTCTTCGGCGGCGACGAATTCGCGCGCCTCTCGCCGCTGCGGCGCATCCCCGTGCTGGTCGACGGCGATCTCGTGCTCAACGATTCGACCGTGATCTGCGCCTGGCTCGACGAGCAATTTCCCGAGCCGCCGCTGCTGCCCGCCGCGCCCGCCGACCGCGCCCGCGCGCGCTGGCTCGAGGAATATGCCGATACGCGCCTCGGCGAGGTGCTGATCTGGGGGCTGTTCTACCAGAAGGTCGTCCATCCCATCGTCTGGGGCGAGCCGGGTAACGAGGCGCGGATCGCCAAGACCTTGGCCGAGGACGCGCCGGCCGCGCTGGACTATCTCGAAGGCGAGCTTCCCGCCGGGGGCTTCCTGTTCGGAGCGATCGGCCTCGCCGACATCGCGATCGCGAGCTTCTTCCGCACCGCGAGCTACGCCGGCTTCTCGATCGACGCAACGCGCTGGCCGCGTGCCGCCGGCTTCGTCGCGCGCGCGCTCGATCATCCCTGCTTCGCGACGACGCTGGGCTTCGAGCGGGTCCAGCTTTCGACCAACCCCGCCGGCCGCCGCCAGGCGCTGCTCGACGCCGGCGCCCCGCTCACCGCGGAGACCTTGGGGACGCGCGAGCCGAAACGGGGAATGATGGCGCTCTGAGCGCGCCAGCGCAGCTTGGTCGAAGCGCGCGTGCGCTTGGTTGGAGAGGATGACGCCGCCGTGCGATTCCGGCTAGGACGGCGCCAGCAGGACAGGAGGGACGCAATGCGCAAGATCATGCTTTGCTCGGCGGCGCTGGCCGCGCTCGTCGCGTGCGGGGGGACGGCCGCGACCAGCGCGCAGGACAATGGCGCGGCCGTGTCGCGCGTCGAGGCGGCCGAGGCCTTCGCGGTCGAGGAGCTCGACCGGTTCGCCGAGCCCTGGGCGATGACCTTCCTTCCCGACGGCCGCCTGCTCGTCACCGAAAAGGCGGGAACACTTCGCATCCGCGCGAGCGACGGAGCGACGATCGAGGTCGCGGGCGCACCCCAAGTCGATTACGGCGGCCAGGGCGGGCTCGGCGATGTCGTGCTCCATCCGCGCTTCGCCGAGAATGGGCTCGTCTATCTGAGCTATGCCGATGCGGGCGAGGAGGACCTGCGCGGCGCCGCGGTCGCGCGCGCGCGGCTGGTCGAGGAGGGCGGCGCGGCACGGCTCGAGAGACTCGAAGTGATCTGGCGTCAGGTCCCCAAATATGACGGGCACGGCCATTACGGCCACCGCATCGCCTTCGGTCCCGACGGCTTCCTCTACATCTCCTCGGGCGATCGTCAGGAGTTCAATCCGGCGCAGCTGATGGCCTCCAATCTCGGCAAGGTCGTACGCCTCAACGACGACGGCTCGGTTCCTGCCGACAACCCTTACGCGAGCGAGAGCGATCCGATCGCACGCCAGGTCTGGACGCTAGGGCACCGCAACCCGCTCGGCATCGCTTTCGCCCCCGATGGCCGGTTGTGGGAGATCGAGATGGGCCCGCAGGGCGGCGACGAGCTCAACCTGATCGAGCGCGGCGCCAACTACGGCTATCCGATCGTCTCCAACGGCGACCATTATGACGGCACCCGCATCCCCGATCACTCGACGCGCCCCGAGTTCCGAGCCCCCGCCGCGTGGTGGACGCCGGTGATCTCGCCGGGCGACATGATCTTCTACACCGGCGGACTGTTCGCCGACTGGCGCGGCAACATTCTCGTCGCGGGCATGTCCGCCGAGGCAATCGTGCGCGTCGCGATCGAGGGCGACAGCGCGCGCGAGATCGAGCGCATCGCAATGGGCCAGCGCATCCGCGAGATCGAGCAGGCCCCCGACGGATCGATCTGGGTGCTCGAGGACCAAGAGGAGGCCGGCGGCGCGGGCGGACGGTTGCTGAGGCTGACTCCGGCGAGATGAATCGCGTAGAGGGCGTGACGCGATGATCCCCGCGCTCGTGTTCGGCTATATCTGGGCAGGGCACGCGCCGAAAAGCCGTGGCGAAAGTTGAGGAGCCCGTCGAAACCTAGACGCGCCGATAGCGGAAATACCACACTTGGTGTCCCTCGCGCCGCGCCTTGGCCTCGTAGCGCGTTTCGGGCCAGCCGCCGGGGCGCGTCAGAAAATCGGCCGGCGTCTCGGCGAGCCATTCGAAGTCGCGCCGCGCGCCCATCACCATCATCGCCCAGCGGCAATAGGTCGGATCGTCGGTGCCGAGGCGGAATTCGCCGCCGGGCCTGAGCTTGGCGGCGATCATATCGAGCGGGCCGGGGTTGACCATGCGGCGCTTTTCGTGCCGCGCCTTGGGCCAGGGATCGGGGTGGAGCAGGTAGACGAAGGCGAGCGACGCATCGGGCAGCCGCTCGAGCACGCCGAGCGCGTCGCCCATGTGGAGGCGGACGTTGGTCAGATGCTTGTCGCGGACATGCTGGAGCGCGCCCACCACCCCGTTGAGGAATGGCTCGCAGCCGATGAAGCCGTGGTCGGGGAGCATGTCCGCGCGCCCCGCGAGATGCTCGCCCGCGCCGAAGCCGATCTCGAAATGGAGCGGCAAATCGTGCCCGAACAGCGCGCTTGCCGACAGCGGTCCCTCCTCGGGAACCGCGATCGCCGGATACAGCCGCTCGATCAGCGCGGCCTGGCTGGCGCGCAACGGCCGACCCTTTGAGCGGCCATACAGGCGGCGGATCGAGGCAGGGTCGCGCATCCCTCGCCCTATCGCCGCGATTGCCCGCTCCGCCAAGCGGTGGCAGGATGGCGGGATGCGATATGCGCTCGCCCTCGTCTTGCTCCTCGCCAGCAGCCCGGCGATTGCCAGCGCGGGCTTCGAGTGCGAGACGACCGACAGCAGCGAGGTGACCATCGGCGGCGGCATGGCGCGCGCGATCGCCGCGCCGCTCGAGCGCGCCACGCTTGTGATCGGCAATCTGATGTTGAGCACCGAAACCGACCCGCCGACTCTCGCGATCGGCCAGAGCTGGCTTGATCGCGAGCGGCTTTGGGTCGATCTGGTCGATCCCCAACTCGAGCGCTTCGAGGCGCAATTGCGCGTGAGCATCGACGCCGAGGGCGATGCGCGCGGCGCGCTGATCCTCGACGGGCGCGACTATCCGATCAGCTGCCTGTTCGAATGACGTGTTCTGGGGCGGAGCACATCACTCGAACAGCCCCTCATACGCCTCGCGCAGCGCCGCCTTTTGCACCTTGCCCATCGCGTTGCGCGGCAGCGCCTCGACGAACACCACGCGCCGCGGCTGCTTGAACCGCGCGAGCCGCTCCGCGATCCCCGCGAGCACGGCCGCCTCGTCGAGCCGCGGATCGCTCCGGACGACCACCGCGACCGCCGCCTCGCCGAGATCGGGATGCGGCACCCCGATCACCGCGCTCTCGCCCACCCCTTCCACCGCGTCGATCGCGAGCTCGACCTCGCGCGGATAGATGTTGAGCCCGCCCGCGATGATGAGGTCCTTCGCGCGCCCGACGATCGCGATCCGGCCGTCCGCCGTCATCGTCGCGATGTCGCCCGTGACAAAAAAACCGTCTGGACGCATCTCCTCGGCGGTCCGCTCGGGCTGGCGCCAATAGCCGCTGAACAGGTTGGGCCCCTTGATCTCGAGCACCCCGGGCCCCCCGCGCGGCAGCTCGCGCCCCTCCTCGTCGGCGACGCGCGCCTCGACGCCGGGCAGCGCGAAGCCGACCGTCCCCGGCCTGCGCTCGCCCTCATAGGGGTTCGAGGCGATCATCCCCGCCTCGGTCATCCCGTAGCGTTCGAGGATGCGATGCCCCGTCCTCGCCTCGAACGCCTCGAACGTCGCCTCGAGCAGCGGCGCCGATCCCGAGACGAACAGCCGCATCCCCGCCGCCGCCTCGCGGGTGAGACCGGCGTGCGCGGCGAGGCGGACGTAGAAGGTGGGGACGCCCATGAAGATGCTCGCGCGCGCGAAATCCTCGATCACCGCGTCGGCGTCGAACGCCTTGTGCCAAAGCATCGTCGATCCGTTGAGCAGCGCGCCATGGAGCGCGACGAACAGCCCGTGGACATGATAGACCGGTAGCGCGTGGATCAGCACGTCCCCCGGCTCCCAGCGCCAATAGTCCTTGAGCACCAGCGCGTTCGAGGCGAGCGCGCCATGGCTGAGCATCGCGCCCTTCGATCGCCCCGTCGTGCCCGATGTGTAGAGGATCGCCGCGAGATCGCCTGCCCCGCGCTCGACCGTGGCGAATCCGTGGGGAGCGGCTTCCGCGAGATCACCCAGCTCGCCCATCCCGTCCGCACCGAGCGTGGCGACGCGCGCCCGGCCCGCCACCGCCGCGATCGCCTCACGTTTCCCCGGATCGCACACCACCACCGCCGGCTCGGCGTCCGCGATGAACCCGCCGACCTCGGCAGCCGTGTACGCCGTGTTGAGCGGCACATAGACCAACCCCGCGCGCAGGCACGCGAGATAGAGCAGCACATTCGCGACCGACTTTTCGACCTGAACAACGACGCGATCACCGACCCGCGCCCCGAGGCCCGTCAGCGCGTTCGCCCAGCGCGCGGTCGCGGCATCGATTTCGGAAAAACGCAACCGCGCCACCCCACGCTCGATGATCATCGGCATGTCGCCGGCCTTGCGCGCGGCCCGCAGCATGCCCCGGATCAGATTTTCACTCATCGCTAAGGCGTGTTTCGCAAGGACCGGAGATGCGCGGATCGAAATCTCGCTCGCGGGACTGACTAGGAAACCGCCTCTTTGAGCGCATCGACGAGGTCGGTCTTTTCCCAGGTGAACAGATCCCCCTCGGCTTTCCTCCCGAAATGCCCATAAGCCGCGGTCGGCTGGTAGATCGGCTTGTTGAGGCAAAGGTGGGTGCGGATGCCCTTGGGGGTGAGGCGGACGAGGCGGGGGAGCACCTCCTCGAGCTTGGCCGCCTCGACGCTCCCCGTGCCGTGGGTGTCGACATAGAGCGAGAGCGGCTCGGCGACGCCGATCGCGTAGCTGAGCTGGATCGTGCAGCGCCGCGCGAGCCCCGCCGCGACAATGTTCTTCGCGAGGTAGCGGCTGACATAGGCCGCCGAGCGGTCGACCTTGGTCGGGTCCTTGCCGCTGAACGCGCCGCCGCCGTGGGGGGCCGCGCCGCCATAGGTGTCGACGATGATCTTCCTGCCGGTCAGCCCCGCGTCGCCGTCCGGTCCGCCGATCTCGAACAGCCCCGTCGGGTTGACGAAGATCGCCTCCTCGTCGCCCGGCATCCAGCCTTCGGGCAGCACGTCGTTCATCACGCCCTTGACGTAGTCGCGCAGCTTGGCCTGGTCGGCGCCCTTGGCGTGCTGGGTCGAGACGACCAGCGCGGTCGCGCGGACGGGCTTGCCGCCCTCATAGGCGAGCGTGACCTGGCTCTTGGCATCGGGCTCGAGGAATTCGACCGCCCTGCTCCGCCGGTCGAGCGCGAGCTTCTCGAGGATGCGGTGCGAATAATAGAGCGTCGCGGGCATCAGGTCGGGGGTCTCGTCGCACGCGAAGCCGAACATGATCCCCTGGTCGCCCGCGCCCTCGTCCTTGTTGCCGCTTTCGTCGACGCCCATCGCGATATGCGCCGACTGGCCGTGGAGGTGGCAGGCGAATTCGGCGTACTGCCAGTGGAAGCCATGCTGCTCGTAGCCGATATCGCGCACCGTCTTGCGCGCGGCGTGCTCGATCTCGGCGACGGTTGGCGTGACGTCGTCGCGGCAGCGGACCTCGCCCGCGAGCACGATGCGGTTGGTGGTGACGAGCGTCTCGCAGGCGACGCGCGCCTCCGGGTCGCGGCCGATGAACAGGTCGACCACCGCGTCCGAAATCTGGTCGGCGACCTTGTCGGGATGCCCCTCGGAGACGCTTTCGGACGTGAACAGATAATCGCTGCGCATCGATGCTGCTTCCTCTTGGGAATGGCCGGCGGGACTGGGTCGGAGGGGCCGGTCCAGCGCCCGCCGCGCCGCTTAACCGGCGCGGCGGCGAAGCGCAAATGCGAGCGCGAGCAACGCGGCGGCGAGCAGCATTGGCAGCAAATTTCCGAGCCGCGCGAACGGGGTCGGCGCGCGCGGCGGTGGAAGCGTCGCGTCGATCGTCCCCGCCTCGCGCCACGGCAGGCTGTCGAGCACGCGCCCGTCCGCGTCGATCACCGCCGAGATTCCCGTGGGCGTCGAGCGGACGATCGGCAGCCCCTCCTCGATCGCGCGCAGCCGCGCCTGGGCGAGATGCTGCGGCGGCCCCCACCTCCCGAACCAGGCATCGTTGGAGGGGTTGAACAGGAAATCGGGCCGGTTGGCGCGGTCGACGACCTCGCCCGAGAAGATCATCTCATAGCAGATCTGGCCGCCCATAGTCCCGAAGCCGGGCAGCGCGATGGTCAGCGGTCCCGGCCCCTCGCCGAAGTCGATATCGCCCGGCGCGAGCTGCGAGAGGCCGATCGCCGAGAGGATAGGCCGCATCGGCAGATATTCCCCATAGGGAACGAGATGCGCCTTGTCATAGCGGCCGAGCAGCCGACCGCGCGCGTCCATCACGAACAGGCTGTTGAGCGCGCCCTCGACGCGCGGGCGGCCGGCGACGCCTTCGCCCCAGACGACCTTGGTCGCGCCGAGCAGCAGCAGGTCACCGGGGCCGAGCAGCGACGCGAGCCGCGCCCGCGCGAGAGGGTCGTCCTCGACATATTCGGGCACCGCCGCCTCGGGCCAGAAGATCAGCCGCGGACGGTCTCCCGTCTCTCCGGTTTGCTCGGCAAGCAGCGCGAAGTTGCGCGCGGCGAGCGCGGGATCCCATTTGACGTCCTGGTTGATATTGGGCTGGATCACGCGGATCGCGATCTCCCGCCCGCCCTCGCGGATCGGGCTCATGCTCGCGCCGGCCAGCCCGAGCAGCGGCGCGAGCGCCGGCGCGGCAAGCAGCGATGCGCCCCAGATGTATCGTCTGAGCGCGAGCAGCAGGAGACCGCCTGCGGTCAGCGCGACGATTCCCGAAAGCCCGTAGGTGCCGATCAGGCGCGTGCTCGCCGCGACCGCGAGCATCGGCTCGGGCGTCCCGATCGTCGAGGTCGCGACCGCCGCGAGCGGATTCCACACGAACCCCGTGAACACGAAGGCGCGCACATATTCGGTGAGAATCCACGCGGCGGCGAAGACCAGCGCGAAGATCGGCGGCGAACCCTTGCCGATCCGCCACGCGATCGCCGTCGCCAGCGCGGGATAGATCGCGAGATAGAGCGCGAGCAACGCGACCGCGACCCAGCCGAGCCAAGCGGGCATCGCCGCCTGATAGGTAAAGGCCGTCGCGATCCAGGTGATGCCGACGCCGAAGTGCCCCACGCCGAACAGCCAGCCGAGCGCGAAGGCGTGGCGCAGCCGCGCGACGTCGAGCGCGATCCACATCAGCGCCGCGAGCGCGATCAGGGTCAGCGGCCAAAGCCCCAGCGGCGCGAACCCCGTCGCGGAGACCGCGCCGGCGGCAAGGGCGATAAGCGCGCGCTTCATCGGGGGCCTATCGCGTGCGAAGCCCCGATGATCAATCGCGCCCGGGCCGCGCGGGGTGCATCGATCGCGATTGTTCCCGCCGGCCAACGCGCCTAGTCTGCGGCTCCCAAAGAGATTTCCCAGTTGCCATGCCCACCAGCGAAACCCCATCCGTCCGCGTGCTGCGCGTCGGCGAGCAGGTGCGTCACGTCCTCTCCGAGATACTGATGCGCGGCGACGTGCACGACGTGACGCTCGCGAGCCATCTCGTCTCGATCACCGAAGTGCGCATGTCGCCCGATCTGCGCCACGCGACAGTGTTCGCCAAGCCGCTGCTCGGGCGCGACGAGGAGGCGGTGATCAAGGCGCTGCGCACGCACACCGCCTATCTCCAGCGCGAGGTCGCGCGTCGCGTGAAGATGAAATACGCGGCGCGGCTCAAGTTCCTGCCTGACGAGAGCTTCGATGAGGGCGGGCGGATCGACGCGCTGCTGCGCGACCCCAAGGTGGCGAGGGATCTCGGCGGAAGCGGCTAGCGGTAGCAGACCGCTTTCACGGCTTTGATCACCTTCGCCGCGTCAACCAGCGCGAGCTTCTCGAGGTTCGCGGCGTAGGGCATCGGCACGTCCTCGTTGGTGACGCGCGTCACGGGCGCGTCGAGGTCGTCGAAGCCCTGCTCCATGCAAACGCTGACGATCTCCGAGGCGATCGAGCAGACCGGCCAGCCTTCCTCGACGACGACCACGCGGTTGGTGCGCCTGAGGCTTTCGAGCACGGCGGCGGTGTCGAGCGGGCGGAGCGTGCGCAGGTCGATGATCTCGGCCTCGATGCCTTCCTCGGCAAGCTTCTCGGCGGCGGCGAGTGCGACGCCCACGCCGATCGAATAGCTGACGATGGTGACGTCGTTGCCCGAGCGTACGGTGCGCGCCTTGCCGATCGGCAGCACCCAGTCGTCGAGCGCGGGAACCTCGAAGCTCTGGCCGTAGAGCAGCTCGTTCTCAAGGAAGACGACGGGGTCCTCGCTGCGGATCGCCGCCTTGAGCAGCCCTTTGGCGTCGGCGGCGCTGTACGGGCAGATCACGATCAGGCCGGGAACGCTGGCATACCAGGGGCCGTAATTCTGGCTGTGCTGCGCGGCGACGCGCGAGGCGGCGCCGTTGGGACCGCGGAACACGATCGGGCAGCGCATCTGTCCGCCCGACATGTAGTTGGTCTTGCCCGCCGAATTGATGATGTGGTCGATCGCCTGCATCGCGAAGTTGAAGGTCATGAACTCGACGATGGGCTTCAAGCCCCCCATCGCCGCGCCCGTCCCGACGCCCGCGAAACCGTACTCGGTGATCGGCGTGTCGATCACGCGCCGCGGCCCGAACTCCTCGAGCAGCCCCTGCGTCACCTTGTAGGCGCCCTGATATTCGGCGACCTCCTCGCCCATCACGAACACGCGATCGTCGGCGCGCATTTCTTCCGCCATCGCATCGCGGAGCGCCTCGCGCAGGGTGGTGCGGACCATCTCGGTGCCGGCTGGGATGTCGGGATCGGAGGCGGGCGCGCTAGTCCCCTTTCCCCTTACGGGAGAGGGGGGAGCCGCGTCAGCGGCGACGGGAGAGGGGACAGCGGCGGGCTCCTGGGCCATCTCGGGAGGAGCGGGCTGTAGACTGCCCTCCCCCTGCCTTGCTTCGCTCGGCTGTCCCTCTCCCACAAGGGGAGAGGGGCTGGTGTCCTCGCCCTCCTCGGCGATGAGCGCGATGACGGTGCCGACCTTCACCTCGTCAGTCCCCTCGGGGACGAGGATCTTCGCGATCGTACCCTCGTCGATCGCCTCGAACTCCATCGTCGCCTTGTCGGTCTCGATCTCCGCGAGGATGTCGCCCGAGCTGACCGCGTCGCCCTCCTTGACCAGCCATTTGGCGAGCGTCCCCTCCTCCATCGTCGGGGACAGCGCGGGCATCTTGAGCTCGATCGGCATCAACGGCCCTCCACCAAAATGTCGGTGTAGAGCTCGGCCGGGTCGGGCTCGGGCGATTGCTCGGCAAAATCGGCGGCCTCGGCGACGATCGATTTGATCTCCTTGTCGGTCGCCTTCATCGCCTCCTCGCTTACCTCGGCCTTCTCGAGCTCGCGCTTGACCGCCTCGATCGGGTCGGACTTGTCGCGCACCGACTGGACCTCCTCGCGCGAACGGTATTTGGCCGGGTCCGACATCGAATGGCCGCGGTACCGATAGGTCTTGAACTCGAGCAGGATCGGCCCCTTGCCGCCGCGCACCCATTCAAGCGCGACCTCGGCCGCGCCGCGAACCGCGAGCACGTCCATCCCGTCGATCTGCAGCCCCGGGATGCGGAAGCTGTTGCCGCGCCGGCAGAGCTGGTCCTCGGCCGAGGAGCGGTGGACGCTCGTTCCCATCGCATAATGGTTGTTCTCGATCACGTAGATGATCGGCAGCTTCCACAGCGAGGCCATGTTGAACGCCTCATAGACCTGGCCCTGGTTGGCCGCGCCGTCGCCGAAATAGGCGAGGCACACGCCGCCGTCCTTGCGGTATTTGTGCGCGAAGGCGAGGCCCGTGCCGAGCGGGACCTGCGCGCCGACGATGCCGTGCCCGCCGTAGAAGCGATGCTCGACCGAGAACATGTGCATCGAGCCGCCCTTGCCGCGCGCGATGCCGGCGGCGCGGCCGGTGAGCTCGGCCATGATCGTCTTGGGATCGAGGCCGTAGGCGAGCATGTGGCCGTGGTCGCGATAGCCGGTGATGACGCTGTCCTTGTCGCCGTCGAGCGCCGACTGGAGCCCGACCGCGACCGCCTCCTGGCCGATGTAGAGATGGCAGAAGCCGCCGATCAGCCCGAGCCCGTAGAGCTGCCCGGCCTTCTCCTCGAAGCGGCGGATAAGCAGCATCTGGCGGTAGAATTCGAGCAGCTGGTCCTTCGAGGCCTTGTAGCGCGTGGGCTCGGCGGGGCGCGCGAGCGCGGGCGTCGCGGACTTGCGCGGAGGGGGCTTGGCGGGCGCGGGCTTCGGTGCGGCGGGCTTGGATGTTGCTGCTCTGGCCAAGGCGACGGCCCTTCCCTGTCCTGTGGCTGCGCTCCCCCCGGCTATGACGAACACGCGCGCTTAGCGCAACGGCGGCGGCGCGCGGGAGCTTTCGGAATCCTCCCCGGAACGGGGAGGATTTATTCGACCGGGATCACGAACTCGTCGTCGCCGACCATTCCCGTTTCGCGGCGGATCAGCTCGTCGGCGTAGTCGGGATCGACACCAGAAGGATCGAGCAGCGCGACGCGGTTGGCGAGCTGTGCGCGCTCGGCCTCGAGCGTGGCGAGCTGCTCGGCGCGCTCGGCGCGCAGCCGCCGGTAATCGTCCCAGGCGAGCAGCCCGTTGGGCCCGATCAGCGCATAGCCCGCGAAATTGGCGATGATCAGCAGCGCGATCGTCGGCGCGATGGCGGCGCGAAGCAGCGAGCGGATCGAGCGCGGTCGTGTCACAGAGGCCTATGAATCACACACGACTCGCGGATTCAAGAGGAGTTTTGCACAGCTGGCCGCTAATTTAGGGCGGGTGAGTCCGGTTCGTCATTCGGCCCTTCCGCCAGCCCGGAGAGCCGCCGTTCAGTTCCCAATGTCGGCCCGAACGTAATTTCGTGACCTCCAAACCAATAGCTGGCTGGCATGTGATAGCGAAGACAGACATAGGGGCGGCCCGGCGCGGCCGTAGCGTCGAAGTGACTGATCGGCCACTCGCCGCTGCAATCCGGCTGCCTGCAAAAACACGCGAACCAATCGGGCTCATCACGCCACTCCAGAACTTCTTGAGGGAGAGTATCGGAAAAGAAAGCCGTCTGCACATCGCGGCCGGCCTCTCGCACTTCGCGGAACGGCGATTCACCCTCTCCCATCAGAAAGGCGTCATATTCGCGCTCGTCCATCTCGGAGGTGATTTCGTCATACGGCTCCACGAAATTGCGCGCGCGAACTTCGTCGCCCTCCGACAGCGCCCTAAGAAACTCGGCGACCATCCCCTTGGCTGAAGAAGGTGTGCTGTCCGTCTCGGTTTCGGGGACGAGATCGCCGAAACTGACGCGGTTGGCGTCGCCCGTCTGACGCGTGAGATGCGCGGCAGGACCATATTGAGCTCGCGCCGAGTGAAGAATCAGCCCGCCCGTGTAATGGCAATATCCGATGGGCATGATGATCGTGCCCTCGGGGGCATCAGCCATCGCCCTTTCCGAACTTCGCTCGCAGCTTTCGAGCCGCCCTACAATCTCAGCATGCCTAAATTCGTTCGCTCTCTGATCACCATCGGCGAAGTACAGGCCTAGCCAGCCTTGGTTGCGTCGATCCCGTTCGTTGCGCGACGCCGCTCGATAATACCCTGCTACATCGGCATAGAAGACGTTGGAGGTGGCGAACCCTTCCACACGAACGCAGCGATCGAACCAGCTCTCCGGCTCAGCCGCCATCTCGTAAAGGGAAGCTGGCTCCGCCGTTTCGAATTGGCAAGGCGGCAGCTCATCCGCCGAAGCGGCGTCGGCGAAAGCGGACGCAGGGAGCAATCCCAGCGCGCACAAGGCCAACCACCACCGCATCCGCCTACCCCCGCAAAACCTCCCGCCCCGCGTATCGCGCCGTTTCCCCCAGCTCCTCCTCGATCCGGATCAGCTGGTTGTATTTCGCGAGCCGGTCCGATCGCGCCAAGCTCCCCGTCTTGATCTGGCCGCAGTTGGTCGCGACCGCGAGGTCGGCGATCGTCGCATCCTCGGTCTCACCCGATCGGTGCGACATGACGGCGGTGTAGCCCGCGCGCTGGGCAATGCTCACCGCCTTCAACGTCTCCGACAGCGTGCCGATCTGGTTGACCTTGACCAGCAGCGAATTGGCGAGGCCCCGCGCGATGCCGTCCGAAAGCCGCGCGGGGTTGGTGACGAAGAGATCGTCGCCGACGAGCTGGACCTTGTCGCCGATCGCCTCGGTGAGCGCCTTCCAGCCCTTGAAATCGTCCTCGGCCATGCCGTCCTCGATCGAGACGATCGGGTAGCGC
Source organism: Sphingomonadaceae bacterium (assembly GCA_014380205.1). Lineage (GTDB taxonomy): Bacteria > Pseudomonadota > Alphaproteobacteria > Sphingomonadales > Sphingomonadaceae > Parasphingopyxis. The sequence goes on along the minus strand of JACMKH010000173.1, from coordinate 1,455 downwards.
GCGGCGAGATCGGCGAGCCAGTCCGCCATCTCGGCGGGCGCGAGCACCCTCCCCTCCCCAGTCATCCGGTACTTGCCGCGCGAGAAAAATTCGGTCGCGGCGCAATCGAGCGCGATGAACACATTCTTGCCCGGCCTGTAGCCGGCCTTGGAAATCGCCTTGAGGATGAACTCGAGCGTCTCCTCGGCCGCGCCGAGGTTGGGCGCGAAGCCGCCCTCGTCGCCGACCGCGGTCGAATGGCCCGCGTCGTGGAGCCCGGCCTTGAGCGTGTGGAAAATCTCCGCGCCCCAGCGCACCGCCTCGGCCAGGCTTTCCGCGCCGACGGGCATGATCATGAATTCCTGGAAGTCGATCGGGTTGTCGGCGTGCGCGCCGCCGTTGACGATGTTCATCATCGGCACGGGGAGGAGCCGCGCCGCGGTCCCGCCGACGTAGCGGTAGAGAGGGAGGCCGCGCGCCGAGGCGGCGGCTTTGGCGGTCGCCAGGCTGACGCCGAGGATCGCGTTGGCGCCGAGCCGTGATTTGTTCGCGGTGCCGTCGGCGGCGATCATGGCGGCGTCGATCGCCTCCTGCTCCTCGGCGTCGAGCCCGATGAGCAGGTCGGAGAGCTCGCCGTTGACCGCGGCGACGGCTTTCGAGACGCCCTTGCCGAGCCAGCGCTTGCCCCCGTCGCGCTTCTCGACCGCCTCGTGCGCGCCGGTCGAGGCGCCCGAGGGGACGGCGGCGCGGCCGAGGCTGCCGTCCTCGAGGTGGACGTCGACCTCGACGGTCGGGTTGCCGCGGCTGTCGAGGATCTGGCGGGCGTGAATGTCGATGATCGCGGTCATGGGGCGAGTTTATCGGGAGGGGTGGAGTGAGACAATCCTCCCCGAGCTTGTCTCGGGGAGGGGGACCGTCCGCCGAAGGCGGATGGTGGAGGGGCGGCGGCGCAGCCGCCGGCTTCGCCGGCGACCCCTCCACCAGCCTTCGGCTGGTCCCCCTCCCCGAGCGGAGCCCGGGGAGGATTTGTGGGAACGGATTTGCATCTCGCGCGCTTGATCACCAAAGGCATCTCACCCGTTACGGAGGCATAATGATGGCGCGCAACACCACCGGCGAACAGCTCCCCGAAGGCACCGACAGCGTGATCGACACGATCGACAATCCCGCCTCGATGTCGGGCACCGGCCCCGCCGACGAGCCCGAGCCGAGCCGGACGAGCAAGGTCAAGGACAAGATCAAGACCGAGGCCTCGAGCCTCAAGGGCCAGGCGACCGAAAAGGCGCGCGACTACGCCAACCAGGGCAAGGCCAAGGCGTCGGGCGCGCTGTCCGAGGTCTCGGCCGCGATGGACAGCGCGGCCAACGACGTCGATGCGCGTTTCGGCGAGCAATATGGGGAATACGCGCGCGTCGCCGCCGGTGCGGTGTCGAGCTTCGCCTCGAAGCTCGAGGCCAAGGACGTCGACGAGATCCT
>JACMKH010000172.1 GCA_014380205.1 Sphingomonadaceae bacterium | reverse complement strand
CTCGAACCCCACCGCCTATGTCGCCGACCTCGATTTCTACGCCAAGGTGGTCGCGTTCGCGCGCGAGCACAGGCTGTGGGTGATCAGCGATCTCGCCTATGCCGAAATCTATTTCGGCGAGACGCCGACGCCATCGCTGCTCGAGGTGCCGGGGGCGAAGGAAGTCGCGGTCGAGTTCACCTCGATGTCCAAGACCTACAGCATGGCGGGGTGGCGGATCGGCTTCGCGGTCGGCAACCGGAAGCTGATCGCCGCGCTGACGAGGGTCAAATCCTATCTCGATTACGGCGCGTTCACGCCGATCCAGGTCGCCGCGACCGCCGCGCTCAACGGGCCGCAGGAGACGATCGATGAGGTCCGCGCGCTCTACAAGCGCCGCCGCGATGCGCTGGTCGAGAGCTTCGGCCGCGCGGGCTGGGCGATTCCGGTGCCCGAGGCGAGCATGTTCGCCTGGGCGCCGATTCCCGAGCAGTGCGCGCATTTGGGCGCGCTCGAATTTTCGAAGCAGCTGCTCGCGCACGCGGGGGTCGCGGTCGCGCCGGGGGTCGGCTTTGGCGAGGAGGGCGAGGGGTATGTGCGGATCGCGCTGGTCGAGAACCAGCAGCGGATCAGGCAGGCGGCGCGGAATGTGCGGCGCTATCTCGGGGAGATGGGGTCGAACTCGGCGGCAGCGAGCTAACCGCGCGGGCGCGGGGCGAGGCCGACGATTTCGTCGATCTCATAGGGCAGGGGATCGAACTCGGGCTTGTCCCAGTCGTCCATCTCGATCGCGAGGTCCTCGACCTTGTATTCGAGCCGCATCGATTCGGGAACGCCCCAGTCGATCAGCGGCGCGGCGTCATAGGCGAGCGGGGGGAAGCGCGGCTCGGTGACGCCGATCCAGGGCTTCCAGAATTCGGTGAAATCGTAGGAGAGGCCACCCGCGCTGGCGGGGGCGGCGGCGAGCAGGGCGAGGGCGGGGGCGATTCGGATGAGCATGGGTTAACCATGATGCCTCGCGCGGGTTTTGGCGAGTCCCGCGATCGACGGAAGTGTCCCTATTTGCGACGCGACCAGCGCGTGAAGATCGCGGTGGGGAGGGTGAGGCCGCGCGCCTCCTCGCGCACCGCCATCTCGCCCATCTCGACTTCGCCGCCGAGATGCGCGGTCGCCTGGGCGAGCAGCTCGCCAATCGCGAGCGCGGACATGCGGACGGCGTAGACGGTGAGGACGAGGAAGCGGCTGTCGGCGTCGAGCAGCTTCGCGCAGTCGGCGATCAGGCCGGGGAGGCCGGTCTCGAGCTGCCAAATCTCCTTGGCGGGGCCGCGGCCGTATTTGGGGGGGTCGAGGATGATCCCGTCGTAGCGGCGGCCGCGGCGGACCTCGCGCGCGGCGAATTTGGCGGCGTCGTCGACGAGCCAGCGGATAGGCTTGTCGGCGAGGCCCGAGAGCGCGGCGTTGGCGCGCGCGGCCTCGACCGACTTTTTGGAGGCATCGACGTGGGTGACCGCCGCGCCCTTGGCAGCGAGCGCGAGGCTGCCGACGCCGGTGTAGCCGAACAGATTGAGCGCCTCGCTGCCGGGGGCGATGCGCTCGCGCATCCACGCCCAGTGCGGGGCCATGTCGGGGAAGAAGGCGAGATGGCGGAAGGGGGTG
>JACMKH010000171.1 GCA_014380205.1 Sphingomonadaceae bacterium | reverse complement strand
GCTCGATTTGCCGTCTCAGGCCCCCTTCGGCCAAGGCCAGGGCATGACGGCGCTGGCTCTCGGTCTCGGCCTCGATCAGGTCGGCGTAGGCCTCGGCCTGGGTCAGGTCGATCTTGCCGTTGAGCAGCCGCCGCCGCATGAACTCGCCAGGCTCGGCGGCGCGCAGCCCCGGCATCGCACCTAGCGCGGCGAGCAGCGTGGCGGCGATCGCACGGCTGCCGTGAATGTGAAATTCGGCCACGTCTTCGCCCGTCTCGCTGGTTTCAGCCGAAAACCAGAGAGTTAACGCTCGATCGATCAGCTCACCGTTATCGGGATCTCTAAGCCGCGCGAGCCTCGCTACGCGCGGCGTCTGCGCCCTTCCCGTCAGCGCTTCGAGCGCGGACCCCGCTGCGGGCCCGCTCGCGCGCACGATCGCGATCGCGCTCGGCAGCCCGGCGGTGGAGAGCGCGAAGATGGTGTCGCCCGCCCGGGGCGGCGCGGTCACGGCTTGCGCGTGGCGCCCGCCCCCATCGCGCCGAACTGGTCGAGGAACTGGCTCCACATGTTCATCCCGGCCTCGCTCATCGGCCCCCAGCTTTTCATCATCTGTTCGACCGCGTCGGCGCTCACGCCGTCGGTGATCGCGGCCTTCATCTTGTCGAGATAGGCGTTGTGGACGGGGGTGAGGTCGGGCAGGCCGAGGAAGCGGCGCGCCTCCTCGGGGGTGCAATCGACGTCGACCGTGATTTTCATGCCGCGTCTCCTTTTTCGCGCTGGCAAAGCCCTACAGAATGCGCGAAACGCGGTCCATGCCCAGCCACAGCTTCGCGAGCCCGGTGGGGACGGTCACGGTCACGGCAGACGACCACGTCTTGCGCTCCATCACGATTTCGGTCTCCCCTCCAGTGAGCGCCGCCGGCTCGAAGGCCACACATCCGTTGCTTGCCGAAGCAGAGCGCCAGCTGCGGGCCTATTTCACGAGCAAGTCGGACAGCTTCGACCTTCCCCTCGCCCCCGCCTCGACGCGGCGCGGCGAGGAGCTGCGCGCGGCGATCGCGGCGATCGCACATGGCGATACCGCAAGCTACGGTGAGCTTGCCAACAGGCACGGCTCGGGCTCGCGCGCGATTGGCCAGGCGTGCCGTCGCAATCCCTTCCCGATCGTCGTCCCCTGCCACCGCGTGATCGGCGCGAAGGGGGCGATCGGCCATTACTCGGGCGGCGCCGGCATCGCGACCAAGGCGCGCCTGCTCAACCACGAAGCTGGAAAGGACGGTACCCGATGGGCGGAATGATCGAGATCGAAACGCTTGACGGAAAAGAAAAATTCAATGCGTACCGCGCCGCCCCCGCCGACGACGCCAAAGCCGCGATCATCGTCATCCAGGAGATTTTCGGGGTCAACGAGGGCATCCGCGTCAAGTGCGACCGCTGGGCCGAGGCGGGCTATCTCGCGCTCGCGCCCGACCTGTTCTGGCGGCTCGAGCCGGGCGTCGAGCTCGATCCCGACGTCCCCGAGCAGTTCCAGCAGGCGCTCGGACTGATGGGCAGGTTCAATCAGGATCAGGGGATCATGGACATCGAGGCCGCGATCCACGCGGCGCAGCGCGAGACCGGCGGCAAGCGCGTCGGCTGCGTCGGCTTCTGCCTCGGCGGTCGCCTCGCCTTCATGACCGCGACGCGCACCGATATCCACGCCAGCGTCGGCTATTACGGCGTCGGCATCGACAATCTGCTCGGCGAGAAGCACGCGATCGCGCACCCCGTGCTGCTCCACGTTCCGACCGCCGACCATTTCGTCGGCCCCGACGCGCAGCGCGCGATGCACGAGGGGCTCGACGACCACCCCAAGGTCACGATCCACGATTATCCCGGGCTCGACCACGGCTTCGCTACTGAGGCGGGGGCGCGGCGCGACGAACAAGGGGCGCGGCTCGCCGACGAGCGGACGGCGGCGTTCTTCGCCGGGCATCTCGCCTGAGCGGAAGCAGCTACCCGGCGAAAGCCATCAGCGCCGGCTGGACCTCGTGCCAGCCCTCCCAGATCATCTTGCCCGCGACCCATAATATGACCACGAGGCCGACCCAGGCGATCCACCGATAGCGCTCGATATATCGGGCGATGATGTTCGCCGCGATGCCCATCAGCGCGACCGACAGGATGAGGCCGATCATCAAAATGCCCGGATGCTCGCGCGCCGCGCCCGCGACCGCGAGGACATTGTCGAGGCTCATCGATACGTCGGCGAGCGCGACCGCCCAGGCGGCCGCCGCGAAACTCTTGGCGGGCTTGAGCCCCGAATGCTCGTCGCCGTGAACCTCGGGCGAGCCCTGCGATTCGCCCAGATGGTGCAGGTCGCGCCACATCCGCCAGGCGACCCAGAGCAGCAGCAATCCGCCCGCGAGCACGAGTCCGACGATGCCGAGCAGCCAGCTCACCATCAGCGCGAAGATGATGCGCAGCACCAGCGCCGCGATGATGCCGATCAGGATCACCTTGCGTCGCTGCTCGGCGGGCAGCCCCGCCGCGAGCGCGCCGACGACGATCGCATTGTCGCCCGCGAGCGTGATGTCGATCAGCAGCACCTGAACGAACGCCGACATCGCCGCGGGGCTGGTGATGTTCGCGAAATCGTTGACGATGTTCGCCCAGATATCGGCAGGCGAGCCGAGCGCGCCGGGGGCGGCGGCGTGAGCGAGAAGCTCGAGCATCATCGTCCAACTCCCTCGCGCGCTACTGGTTCATCGAGTCGAAGAAATCCTCGTTGGTCTTCGAATCCTTCATCTTGTCGAGCAGGAATTCCATCGCGTCGACCGTGCCCATCTGCATGAGGATGCGGCGCAGCACCCACATCTTGGAGAGCTTGTCCTTGTCGACGAGCAGCTCCTCCTTGCGCGTACCCGATTTGCCGACGTCGAGCGAGGGGAAGATGCGCTTGTCGGAGACCTTGCGGTCGAGCACGATCTCGGAGTTGCCGGTGCCCTTGAACTCCTCGAAGATCACCTCGTCCATCCGGCTGCCCGTGTCGATCAACGCGGTCGCGATGATCGAGAGCGAGCCGCCCTCCTCGATGTTGCGAGCGGCGCCGAAGAAGCGCTTGGGGCGCTGGAGCGCG
>JACMKH010000170.1 GCA_014380205.1 Sphingomonadaceae bacterium | reverse complement strand
GCTGCTCGTCGAGGCGATGATCCGCCCCGCCGACATCGGTCGCATCTATATCAACCAACCCTCGCAGATCGGGATCAGCGCCTATGACAGCGCGGTCTACGGCTATCTCGCCGGCCGCGTCGCGACGATCTCGCCCGACACCACCACCGACGAGCGCACCGGCGAAAGCTTCTACACGGTGCGCGTCGTCACCACCGGCCAGCTGCTCGACCGCAACGGCCGCCCGCTGACGATCGGCCCCGGCATGACCGCCGACATCAGCCTGCTCGGCGACAAGCGGACGATCCTGCAGTATATCCTGACGCCGATCACGCGGCTGCGGCAGCGGGCGTTGCGGGAGTAAATCCCCCCTCCCCTAAAGGGGAGGGGCTAAGGGGTTCACCTTATCCGCTCATTCGCGTCCACGCCCCACAGATGGGCCGTGCGGATATACCCTCGCCGCCCGAGCACATCGAGCTCGCACCAGCCCTCGCCGCAGCGGCGTACGCGCCCGCTGACGCCCGGCTCGACGCGATAGACGATCCGCGCGGCGTCGCTCGGCTCGGCATGCATCGCGCGGATCTCGCCGCGCACCATCGCGGTGCGCTCCGAGCTCAGCAGGTTGACCAGCATCCAGCCGGTCGCGCCGTCGGGATCCTCGACCTTGCGCCAGTTCTCGTAGATTTCGACCACGCGGATTGGCAGCCCCGCGCGGCGATAGAGCCAGCTCGCGGGATAGTTTCGCCCCGGCCCCGTGCGCATATAGGCGCGGCTCGCCGAGATCGACGCCCAATAGGGCGCCTCGCGATCCTGCGCGCGCGCCGCGCCGGGCAGCGCGAGAATCGCCGCGATCCCGAGCGCCGCCGTCAGTTTTCTCGCCAAGCGCATGCAGCGCGCCTCCCAACGCCTTCGACGCCCCAATCTGCAACAGCGCTGGCGCGCCTTCAAGCTTGACGCGTCCCCCCACGCGCCCCAATCCGCGCCAACATGGCACAGATCGAGCGCCCGAGGACGATCGTGACGCGGCGCGTGCCCGCGGCCGTCGAGGCGCGGATGGCCGAGCTGTTCGACGCCGAGTTCAACGCGAGCGATGAGCCATGGGCGCCCGAACGGTTGCACGAGGCGGCCGCGCGCGCCGATGTGCTCGTCCCCACGCTGACCGACGAGATCGACGCCGATCTGATCGCGGCGGCGGGGCCGCGGCTGAGGCTGATCGCCAATTTCGGCGTCGGCGTCGACCATATCGATCTCGCCGCCGCGCGCGCGAAGAACATCATCGTGACCAACACCCCCGGCGTGCTCACCGAGGACACCGCCGACATGACGATGGCGCTGATCCTCTCGGTTCCGCGCCGGCTCGCCGAGGGCGAGAAGCTCGTCCGCGCGGGCGAATGGGGGGGATGGTCGCCGACGGGGATGCTCGGCCACCGGATCAACCGCAAGGCGCTCGGCATCATCGGAATGGGGCGGATCGGCCAGGCGGTGGCGCGGCGCGCGCGCGGCTTCGGCCTGTCGATCCATTACCACAACCGCCACCGACTCCCCGACGCGGTCGAGGCCGAGCTCGGCGCGACGCACTGGCCCGATCTCGACGACATGCTCACCGAGATCGACATCCTCTCGATCAACTGCCCCTACACGCGCGAAACGCGCCATCTGATCGATGCCCGCCGCCTCGCGCTGCTCGGCCGCGAGGTCTATCTGATCAACACCTCGCGCGGCGAGATCGTCGATGAGGCCGCGCTGGTAGCGACTCTCGAGGCTGGCGGGATCGCGGGCGCGGGCCTCGACGTTTATGAGGACGAGCCCGTCATCGATCCGCGCCTGCTCGCGCTCGACAATGTCGTGCTGCTCCCGCACATGGGATCGGCGACCTATGAGGGGCGCGAGGCGATGGGCGACAAGGTCATCGCCAACATCCGCATCTGGGCCGACGGGCATCGCCCGCCCGACCAGGTGCTCGAGGGGTGGATTTGACGGGGGGAGTGAATTCGATGCGTCTGTTGACCGCCGCACTCGCGGCCTTCGTCGCGATCGGCGGCGCCACGCCGGCTCTCGCCGCGACCGCCGGCGCCCCTCCCCCG
>JACMKH010000169.1 GCA_014380205.1 Sphingomonadaceae bacterium | reverse complement strand
TGATCGCGAGGGCGCCGGCGATCCCCGCCAGCCCGATCGCCCCGAGCGCGGCGCGGCGGCTCATCCGAAGGGCGCTCACGGCCCGCCTTCCGCGAGATAATCCGCGATCGTCGCGAGCTGCGCGTCGCTCACCTCGCCGCGGCTGATGCGGGGCATGTTGCCGATCCCCGAACGCACCGCCTGCCGCACGTAATCGGCCGTAAGGTCGTCGCGGCTTTCGAGCATCGCGCGCTCGGGCGGCATCCGGCGCGCGAGGATGATCGTTCCCATGCCGTGCGCGCGGTGGCACATCGAACATTTCTCGACGAACAGCGCCTCGGCGGGCGAGCTGGACGAGCGGTCCTGGATGAAGCCCCGCTGGGCCGGCGCGGAGGCATTCTCCGCGGCGTCATCATCGCCGCAGGCCGTCGCCGTCGCACACGCGGCGAGCAGCGCCAGGGAGAGAAAGCGCCTAGGCTTCATGGGCCTGATCCCGCAGCGCGGCCGGCCAGATGCCATTTTTTCCGGGCGCGATGATCCCGTTGGGATCGAGCGCGTCCTTCACCTTTTCGTTGAGCCGTCGCAGCGCGCCGTCGTTGAAGTCGTAGGTCGAGGCGACGAGGTCCATATATTCGATGTGGGTGCGGTATTCGCCATAGCCCTGCGCCCGCGCGTCGGCGACCAGCGCGCGGAAGAACGCGTCCATGCGCCGCATCATGTCGCGGTCGTCGCGGTCGAAGAGCACCTGGTTGACGTTGGTCAGTGAGCGTTCGCCCATCGCGAAGCTGCCGTGATAGTCGAAGCCGTAGCGCTGGTAGAGCGCATGGGTGCGGCGGAACTGCTCGATCGCCAGATCGCCCTTGGGAGGCAGCACCGGCGAATAGCCGATATGGCCGCCGCGCCCGCCGTGCCAGTTGGCGTTGGCGAGCGGAAAGCTCACCGGCACGCCGGTGAGCGGCGAGCCTTCGGGCGAGTCGCCGCGCTCCCAGCGCGCCTCCTTCATCGCGAGCACCGGCCTGGCGTTGAACGCCCGCTTGATCACGTCGAGCGCGGCGCGCGTCATCTCGCGCGGGCCGTAGCAGCGCAATTGCAGGCTCCACCAGCCGATCCCGAACCGATCCCGAATCGCGCCGATCACGCTGTCGCCGAGGGGTCCGGGGTCGTCGGTCCACTCGTCGCGCGTCGTGAGCACGGCCGCCGAGCGCAGCCAGCTCCCCATCGAGGGCGATTGCTGGATGACCCCGTCGCGCCTGAGCGGCGCGACGGTGTCGACCACCCAGCCGAGATCGTCGGGCTGGTCGAACTCGAGGTCGACCCCGACGACCGTCTCGGGTGCCGACATTAGCCAGAGGCCGAGCTTGGTGACGATGCCGAAGTTGGACTGGCAGAACATCGCGTCCCACGACGGTCCATAGCCGTGGCGGTAGAGCTGCCACGTCTTGCCGCCCGCCATCGCGCCCATTCCGGTGCGCACCAGCCCGCCGTCGGGGAGCACGACCTCGAGCCCGCAGATCCGCGCCGAATGGTCGCCATAGGGCGTGTAGCCGAGCCCGCGATCGAGCGCGTTGCCCGCGACCGAGCCCCAGCTGTTGCCGGGCACGGACAGCCACAGCGGAATGTCGTTGTCCTGAAGATGGTCGTAGAGATCGAAGAAGCCGACGCCGGGCTCGAGAAGCACGGTCCCGTTCTCCTCGTCGACCGCGATGCGCTTCATCCGTGAGAGATCGAGCACCACCGATCCGCGCAGCGCGGGCGCGGCGCCGCCATAGCCGAAATTCTTGCCTCGGCTGATCGGCCACAGCGGGACGCGATATTCGTTCGCCACACGCACCACGGCCTGGACTTCCTCGACGCTCGCGGGCGCGAGCGCCGCCGAAGGCATCTGCCGCGTCTCGTCGGCCGAATAATGGTCCGAATAGGCGATCCGGTCGTCCTCGGCCGCGAACACATTGCCGTCGCCGATTGCTGCGCCGAAAGCGTGAAGCGCTTCCTCGAAGCGCCGCGGAGAGATGCCGGGGGGCGTCATGTCGCCGCTCCAGATTCGGCGCGAAGCTGCGCGTCGCGGATGCGGACCGCCTGGAGCGCGACCAGTACGGCGATCCCGATCAGCAGCGCGCCGGCATAATAGGGCGCGTCGGGCCCGGCGGTCACGTAGATCAGGCCGAAAAAGGGCGGCGCTACGATGCGCGACAGCGCGTTTGACGACATCTGGAGCCCGAGCACGCTGCCCTGAACCTCGCGCGGCGTTGCCCGCGAAACCAGCGCGCCGACATTGGGAAAGGCGAGGCTGTGCCCCGCCATGAGCAGCGACATCAGCGCGACGGCGGCGACCGGCGTCCGCAGCATCGGCTGGAGCAGCATGCTCAGCGCGAGCACCGCCAGCCCTACCACGATCACCCGCGCCTCGCCGAAGCGCCGTGACAGCGGGCCGATCAGCAGCGCCTGCACGGCGAAGCCCGCGGCCCCGACGGCGATGAACGCCAGCCCGACCTCGCGCGTCGTCCAGCCGAAGTTGCGCTCGGTCCACAGCCCGAACACCGCCTCCATCGACGCGAAGGAGCCGATGCCCGCGAAGGCGAGGATGAACAGCCGAACCAGCAGCGGATTGGCGCCGACGAAGCGGAAGGCGTCGCCATAATGTGGAAACGGCCGCGCCTCCCCAGGCGCGTGCGATTCGCGCAGCGCGAAAACCGCCCACAGCGCCGCGCCGGCCGCAAGCGCGGCGGCGGCGAAGATCGGAGGGTGAAAGCCGGCGAGGCCCTGCTCGGGCCGCGCGAGCAGCCCGCCGAGCGCGGGTCCGAGCGCGAAGCCCAGATTGAAGGCGGCCCCGAAATAGCCCATGTTCCGCGCACGGTCCTCGGGCCGGGTGACGTCGGCGATATAGCTTTGGGCGACGCCGAGCGTCCCGCTGAAGAAGCCGCTGACAATCCTGATGAGGAGCGCGATCCACAGCGTGGGCGCGAAGGCGAAGGCGACATAGCTCGCCGCGGCGCAGCTGATCGTCAGCATCAGCACGCGCTTGCGCCCGTATTTGTCCGAAGCGCGGCCCCAGTGGATCTCGCCGAAGATATTGCCGAGGGAATAGGCCGAAAAGAGCATCGTGACCTCGACCGGCGAGGCCCCGAACTCGCGCCCGTAAAAGGGCAGCAACGGCAGGATCAGGCTGAATCCCGCGATGTTGATGAACACCACGACGAGCAGCACCGCGAGCGCGGAGAATGATCCGGCCGGGCGGGCGGCCTCAGCCGGCATAGCGCGGCTCCGCGATCCCGCGCGCGCCCAGCCCCTCGATCACGAAGGTCTGGCCGTCGTCATCGCTCGATTCGCGCCCGAGTAGCGCCGGATCGATCGAGGTGACATAGAGCAGATCGAGGTCGGGCCCGCCGAACATGACGCTGGCGGTGAGCGCGACCGGCATGTCGATAATCCGCTCGACCTTGCCGTCGGGGCGGAACGCGACGACCTTGGCGCCCTCGCAGATCGCCATCCACATCAGCCCGTCGCTGTCGACCGTCGCCCCGTCGGGAATGCCGCCGAGCTCGCGCGTATCGGCGAACACCCTGCGATTGGCGACCTCGCCGCTCTCGATGTCATAATCATAGGCGTAGATCGTGTGGATCAGGCTGTCCGAGAAATAGAAAATGCGGTCGTCGGGAGACCAACAGGGGCCGTTGCTGATATGGATGCGGGTGTCGAGCACGCTCAGCGCGTGATCGGGATCGAGCCGGTAGACCGAGCCGATCGGCTGGGTGTCCTTGAGGTTCGAATCGGTCGAGCCGACGATGAAGCGCCCGCGCCGGTCGACCTTGCCGTCGTTGAACTGGATTCGCGAATCGAGTTCCCCGGGGCGCGCCAGCGGCGCGACCTCGCCCGAGGCGAAATCGAGGCTGTAGACGCCATCGGGCAAGGCGACGATCGCGCCGCCCTGTTCGCGCAGCGCCATCGATCCGATCACCTCGGGGACATCCCAGCTTCGCGTCGATCCCTCGGCCGGATCGTGGCGATGGACCTTCTTGCCGACGATATCGATGAAATAGAGCGCCTGCTCAGCCACATCCCATAGCGGCCCCTCGCCGACGAGGCACCTGGGCGCGTCGATCCGTTCGATCCTCATGCCCACATCCTCCCCTCGCGCGGTCCTCCGCCGCGTAGCGTGAGCGGCGACCGACGCCCCCGCACAAAGGGTATTGTATCAAATGTTATGATCCATTACAATGCGCGCCGAGCGGGCGAGACGGCCCGCCGGGGAGAGCGCCTGAGTCGGACCGAAAGCCGGCGCCCTTCCCGTGGCATTTCAACGGAGGGGTCATCATGAACAACACCCGATTTCGCGCACTGCTGCTCAGCGGCAGCCTGATCGCTTCCACCGCGATGGTGGCCGCGCCCGCGCTCGCGCAGGACGCGCCGCCGCCCGCTGCCGATGCTGGGGTCGAGGCGCCTGAGCAGATCGGCAACGCGGAGATCGTCGTCACAGCGCAGTTCCGCGAGCAGCGGCTTCAGGACACACCGCTGTCGATCACGGCGGTCGACGCCGCGCTGCTCGAGTCGCGCAGCCAGACCAATATCGCCGAGATCGCCAACCAGGCGCCCAACGTCACGCTGCGCCAGCAGGGCGCGTCGTTCGGCGGCTCGCTCGGCGCGTCGATCCGCGGCATCGGCCAGTTCGACTTCAACCCCGCGGTCGAGCCCGGCGTCGGCATCTATGTCGACGACGTCTATTATCCGACGCTGACCGGCTCTACCTTCGAGCTGCTCGATCTCCAGCGGATCGAAATCCTGCGCGGGCCGCAGGGCACGCTGACCGGACGCAACTCGGTCGGTGGCGCGATCCGCCTGATCTCGCAACGCCCCGACGGCAGCGGCGAAGGCTTCGTCGAGGCGACCTACGGCAGCCGCGACCATATCGCGATCCGCGGCGGCGCCGATTTCACCATCGCCGAGAATCTGTTCGCGCGCATCTCGGGCATTGGACGCCAGCAGGACGGCTATGTCGACCGGATTGACTACGGCTGCGCCTTCCCCGGGCAGGGCATCCCTGCGGGCGAGGCGTCGCAAGAGAACGACTGCGTTGTCAGCGAGCATGGCGGCACGGGCTACACCGCCGTGCGCGGCCAGCTGCGCTACGAGCCGAGCCCCGATTTCGACATCCTGTTCTCGGCCGACTACACCGACGACAGCCGCACTGCGGGCGCCGAGATTCTCACCGCGGCCAATGTGAACAACCCCAACGGCAATCCGGCGCCGGGCGTGCCGTTCGACAGCCGCTTCATCTGCGGCCCATTCTGCAACTATTCGGGCTACCAGAACCCCGCCGGGGTGTGGCTCGGGCCGGTCGCGCCGGGCTTTCCGCTGGTCGCGACGAGCGGCCCCGACCGCACCGAGTTCGAGGGCTGGGGCGTCTCGCTCAACATGGACATCGGGCTCAGCGACATGCTGTCGCTCCAGTCGATCTCGGCCTATCGCGAATATGCGACCTCGTTCAACAGCGACGACGACAATTCGCCCGCCACTCTCGCCTTCGGCCAGAACGCGCTCGACCACTGGTTCCTGAGCCAGGAGCTGAGGCTCAACGGCGAAATCGGCGACACGATCGATTTCACGCTGGGCGGCTATTATTCGGACCAGCGGACGACCTATTTCACCTTCCAGGACATCCGCTACGCGCCGATCCCGCTCCAGTTCATCGGCGACGATCCGGTCAACGCCGACAGTCTCGCCGCGTTCGCGACCGTGATCTGGAACCCGATCGATCCGCTGACGATCACCGGCGGGCTGCGCTACACCGAGGAATCGAAGGACTACACCTTCGTCCGGCTAAGCCCGTTCGGCGGGCCCAACGCCTTCCTCGGCGCGCTCAACGGCGTGGTCGGGGAGTTCGAGGGCGACCGCATCGATTACCGGATCAGCGTGGACTACCGGATCAGCCCCGAGGTGCTCGTCTATGTCTCGACCTCGACGGGGTTCAAGGGCGGCGGCATCAACCCGCGCCCGTTCAACCCCGCGCAGGTCCAGCCGTTCGATCCCGAGACGCTGACCGCCTATGAGCTCGGCTTCAAGACCGATCTGTTCGACCGGCGGCTGCGCTTCAACGCTTCGGCCTTCTTCAATAAATACAACGGTATTCAGCTTACTCTTCTGTCGTGTCCGCAATTCGGCGGCCCTGGGCCCTGCGCGCTGCCGCAGAACGCGGGCGACGCCGAGATCTTCGGGCTAGAGTTCGAGGCGCTGTTCGAGCCGGTCGACGGGCTGACCTTCGATGGGTCGCTGAGCTACATCAACTTCGAATATCAGTGCGTCAACATCACCGTGGTGCGCGCGCTGCTTCCAGGCGAGACCGACGCCTGCGTGACCGATTCGTCGATCGTCACGGCGATCAACCCGTCGCCCCCGCATACGCCCGAGTGGAAGTGGAGCGCGGGCGTCCAGTACGCGATCGATACGGGCTTCGGCACGATCACGCCGCGCTTTGACATCACCCACCAGTCGGGCACCTTCGTCAACGTGCTCGCGGGCGCAGCGACACTGCCGAGCTACACCGTGGCCAACGCGCGGCTGACCTGGGAGAGCGAGGACGAGGCGTGGCAGGCGTCGCTGGAGGTGACCAACCTGTTCGACGAATATTATTTCCTGACCAACTTCGACCTTTCGCAGGTCGTCACCGGCTCGCCCAACACGCTGATCAAGGCGCAGCCCGGCCGCCCTCGGGAATGGGCGCTGACGGTCACGCGGAGGTTCTGAGAGTTCCCTGAACCTGGGAGGCGGCGCTTCGGCGCCGCCCTCTTTTTCAGGACAAGCGATCGTCTCGATCAGCTGGAGTATAGCATGCAGGAGGCGGACTATGAGCGCTATCTGCGCGCCTTCAACGGCCGCGACTATGATGCGCTGGTAGCATTCTTCACCGAGGATGTGACGCTCGAGGTCAACGGAGAGGCGATGCGGGGACGGCAGGGCATTCGCGACTTCTACGCGATGTTTCACGAGCTGGTGCGCGAGACGGTGACGCTCAGAAATTTCTACCCGGACGACCGGGCGGCGATGGCCAACGTCATGATCCGTTTCGAGGGCATCGGCGATCTCACCCAGCAGATGCTCGACGAGCGCGGCTACGGGACCATGACGCCCGTGCCAAAGGGGGCCGATTTCGAGATCGAGTTCTTCATCCGATATATCCAGAATGACGAAGGCCTGATCGAGCGCATCAAATGCGCTGTGTTCGAGCCACTTACGGCCTGAGCTGCGCCGATTATCCCGGCGGATCGAAGCCGCGCACCATCGCCGCGAGGCTCTGCTCGAAGCTCGCATCGAAATCGAACATCGTCGCGAGATAGTCGTGCATGCCGCCGTTCTGCTCGTAGAGCGACCAGCCCAGCGCGAGCGCGATCACCGCGCCTTGGCGGGAAAGCGAGGTGGCTGGATCGAGCCCGAGGCCGACGAGCGGCTCGGCGAGGGCGTC
>JACMKH010000168.1 GCA_014380205.1 Sphingomonadaceae bacterium | reverse complement strand
TGGCGCAAGCCGCGCGCGACGGCGCGGCGGCCGACGTCTCGGCCGAGCTCGCCAACAATCTCGAGCTCGCGCGCGAGCTGCGGATCAGCGGCACGCCCGCATTCATCGTCGGCGACCAGCTGCTCTCGGGGGCGGTCGGCTACGAGCGGCTCAAGCAGGCGATCGCAGAGGCGCGCGCGGCGGGCTGAAGGATTTCCGGCCCTACTGGGCTAATCAATCCGCGGCCTGGTCGTCGATCTCGCGCAAATCGTTATGAATCGTCGTCGCGGCGACTGCGGCCTGGCCCATCGCGACGCTGATCTGGTCGAGCCCGGAAACCACGTCGCCCGCCGCATAGAGGCCGCGCATGCCGAGCCTCTGATGCTTGTCGGTGAGCACGCAATCGTCGCCCGACAACATGAGTCCGAGCGCGTTTATGAGATCGTTGTTGGGCTGGGTTCCCAACGCGGGATAGAGCGTGGCGAAATCGAGCGCCCGGCCGTCGGCGAGCGTGACGCGGACGCTCTCGGCATCGAAGACGAAGCTCACTGCCGGGCTGGCGATCGCCTCGACGCCGGCTTTGACGAGATTGTCGCGATCGCCTTCGTGCAGCTCGCAATCGTCCAGAGTCAATAGCGTCACGTCGGGGCTGTAGGAGCGCATGAAAAGCGCCTCGTCGACGCCGTGGCTGCTGGCGCCGAGCACGGCAATGCGCTGGTCGATGACCTCATGCGCGTCGCACACGGGGCAATAGCGCAGGCGCCCCGCGGCGAGCGCGGCGTCGTGCGCGGCCTCGTCGATCGGAGGGCGGAGATTGAAGACGCCGGTGGCGAACAGCACCGTCCGCGCGACGCGTTCGACGCCATCGACGCCGAGGACGAATCCCTCAGCCGCGCGTCGAACCTCGGCAACCTCGGCCCGTTCGATGACGGCGCCATAGCGCTCGGCCTGCGCGCGCATCCGCGCGAGCAGGACGGGCCCCTCGATCCCATCGGGAAAGCCCGCATGATTGTGCGAAAGCGGAATCTGTTCGGCGCGGCTCGACCCCGCGTCGAAGATCGTGACGCGGCGGCGGAACCGCGCGAGATAGATCGCGGCGGTCAGCCCGGCGGGGCCCCCGCCGACGATCGCGCAATCGAGCGTCGCTCCCCCGCGCATGTCGGGCATCCTCTCTTCAATCCCGAGCGCGAAGCCCGCGCCGCGACAGCCCAACGACCCGGCGCGTAGGAAGTTACGGGGAAAAGTGCGATCATGCTTATCGCCTGGCTGAGGGCACTGTATTATTCTCATACAACACACCTTGAAAACCCCGCCGCATCGCTGCATCTAGGGCCAAACCCGCCGGGGAGAGCACGCATGGCCGAGACGATGACAGCCGAGAAGACCGGAACCGAGCTCACGCTCGAGGCGCCAGCGCCGGTGTCCGTGGTGAGCGCGGAAAAGGCGATGGGGCTCGTCCCCGTCGAGGACGAGGTCAAGTCCAAGCTCGATCTCAAGGTCGAGAAGTTCATCGAGGAGCTGATCGCCGAGGACGCCAAGAGCCCCGCGTTCGGCGCCAAGGTCGACCAGATCACCAACATGGGGCGCAAGGAGATCGCGGCCGCCGCGGGTCAATCGAACCGCTTCCTCGATCGGCCCGTCCGGTCGATGGACGAGAATTCGGCGATCGGCACCGACCTTGCCGAGCTCCGCCGCACAGTCGAGGATCTCGATCCCAAGACCCACGGCAAGCTGACCGGCAAGCAGCGGCTGTTCGGGATCATCCCGTTCGGCAACAAGATGCGCAACTATTTCGACAGCTACAAATCGGCGCAGAACCACATCTCCGCGATCCTCCAACGCCTCGCCAACGGCAAGGACGAGTTGCTCAAGGACAATGCCGCGATCGACGTCGAGCGGCGCCAGCTGTGGGACGCGATGGGCAAGCTCGAGCAGATGGTCCACGTCTCCAAGGCGCTCGACGCGCGGCTCGAAGAGAAAGCGATGGAGCTCGAGGCGACCGACCCCGAGAAAAGCCGCGCGATCAAGGAGACTGCGCTGTTCTACGTCCGCCAGCGCACCCAGGATTTGCTCACACAGATGGCCGTCTCGGTGCAGGGCTATCTCGCGCTCGATCTGGTCAAGAAGAACAATGTCGAGCTGGTGAAGGGCGTCGACCGCGCGTCGACGACGACCGTGTCGGCGCTGCGCACGGCGGTGACGGTCGCGCAGGCGCTGACCAACCAGAGGCTCGTGCTCGACCAGATCACCGCGCTCAACACGACCACCGCGAACATGATCGATTCGACCGGCGAGATGCTGCGGACGCAGACCGGCGCGATCCACAAGCAGGCGGCCGAGGCGACGATTCCGCTCGAGACGCTCCAGCGCGCCTTCCAGAACATCTACGACACGATGGACGAGATCGACCGCTTCAAGCTCGAGGCCTTGGGCTCGATGAAGCAGACCGTCGGCGCGCTCGAGACCGAGGTCGAGAAGTCCAAAGGCTATATCGCGCGCGCCGAAGGGGCCGCCCAGAGCCAGTCGACGCCGTTCACGGCGCTGGAGGGGTAGGCGTCCGCGCATGCGCGAATCCTCCGACCGCATCATGCAGCAGGCCGACGTGCTTCTCCGCCGCGTCTCGCCCGAGGCGCGCAAGATGGCGATGCGCCAGCGCGACCGGCGGCGGCGCGCGATGGTCTCGCGCGCCAAGCGCATCCTCGCGATCGACGCCGCGATCATCGCCGCCGCGATCGTGCTCGGGCTGGTGATTGGCGGGATCGGCATCGGCGGCTTCGCGCTCGTGCTGCTGCTGCTGCTCGTCGTCACCTTCGGGCTGATGATCTTCCCCTATGCGCCGCCGCCGAGCCAGGAGGCGCTGGTCGGGACCGAGCTCAAGGCGCTGCCGACGCGGACCGAGGACTGGCTCGCCAGTCAGCGCGCCGCGCTGCCGCCGCCCGCCGCGCGCAAGCTCGACGCGATCGCGACGCGGCTCGAGCATCTCGGCCCCCAGCTCCAGAACCTCGACCCGCGCGAGCCCGCCGCGGTCGAGGTGCGGCGGCTGGTCGGGGTCGAGCTGCCCGAGCTGGTCAACGGCTATCAGAAGGTGCCCAAGCACCTGCGCCAGGCCGACATCGCGGGATCAAACGCCGACAAGCAGCTGCTCGACGGGCTCGACGTGGTCGACAGCGAGCTCGGCCGGATGACCCACCAGCTCGCGCAGGGCGAGCTCGACGCGCTCGCGACGCAGGGGCGGTTCCTCGAGCTCAAATACAAGGGCGCGGACGGGATCGACTGACGGTCTCCTAATGGGGAGGGATACGCACCCGGCTCGCGCCGGGCGAACACGGAGTTATGCCATGACGCTTGCGATCGTCGTGCTGCTTATCATCGTCGTTCTGATCATGCTGTCCGGCGCGGGAGCGGTGAAGGGATGGCTCTCATCGGCGCTCGCGTTGGCTGGCATGGGATGCCTGGGCCTCATCGCCATCGTGATCCTGCTCTGGATGTTTGGCGAGAACGGGCTCTACTACGTCCTCTTCGGAGGGGTCGGCCTCTACCTCGTCATTGGCATCATCGTGAACATCATCTGGGGGCCATTTGAGGCTCCTCCGAAAAAGCCGACGAAGCGCCGACGCTAGGACGCTTCGAGCACGCCACCCCTGGGCTCTTGGCGGGCGGCTTGAGCGCGTTGCTTGAGCGCGGCGGTCATCCGTGCTTCCGTCTCGCGCCGGGGGAGGTCCTCGCCAGTGTCAGCCATCTCGAATCCTCGTAGACCGGATTTCTCCGGAGCCTTCCTAAAGTTGGATCGGGCAAAAGCTCATATCGACGAATTCGACACGACCCTCACCCGATTTTTCGCAGGAGACCCAAGTGGCATCGATCTTCAACTCGATCCCGTATCGAAGCGACTCGGTTTTCTGATCTTCGATCGGAAGCCGTTTCCCCGCCATATCGCCTGTATGCTGGGCGATGCGATCCACAATCTGCGAGCGTCGCTCGATTATCTGATTTCCGCATGCGCTATCGCGAACGGCCGAACACCCAACGACACCCACTTTCCGATCGTTAAGCTGAAAGACGAGCTCGAACGGCGGCTACAGAAGGACGTTCGCAAAGCTGGCACGGCGGCGATCAACCTCGTCCGACAGAGCAAACCATATCAGCGAGGGAATGGCTTCCTCTACGCAATCCACCAACTCGACCTCGCCGACAAGCATCGGCTGTTGATCGCGGTGAAACATACCCTTTACGCCAGAATCTCGCTCGATGCCTTCCCCGGATCGGCCTTTTCCAAGTCCTTCCATTCGACACGCAACAAGCGTCGCTTCATGCCGTGCCCGGCCGGGCTCGAGGAGTACGTGCTTGGCGCGGAAGCCAGCCTGACCAGCGATGTAGTGTTTGCGCCCAAGCTTCCTCGCGCCGGAAAGCCGTGCGTTGAGGAGCTTCATATCTTCGCGAAAGCGGTCGAGAAGGTCGTCAAGCTTTTTGTCGCAGCGCTGTAGGAGGTTTTCCTCCATCATTTCAACACTTGCTGCGTAAGTATACACTCGCCATACGGAGCCTTATGAGCGAAGCGAATTAGGCGAACTTGGATGAGGGGTTCGGAACTCTTGATGTTTCCAAACCCCTCATTCAACTCCGGCTAAGCTCCTTCGTCGCCGAGCCTCCGTATCCTTCTCGCTCCGGGAGAAGGGTCAAATCCCAGCATACCAGGCGTAGACGCCGACATCCTCCCAATAGCCGCCGCGACCGCCGTAGATGCGGTCGAGCGACGCGACGGCCTCGACGCGCATCACGAACTTGGCGTGCTTGTAGCCGAGCTGGCGTTCGATCCGCGCGCGCAAGGGCGCGCCATGGCCCTCGGGCAGCGGCCGGCCGTTCATCTCCCAGGCGAGGATGGTCTGCGGGTGGCGCGCGTCGACCATGTCGACGCTCTCGTAATAGGGCGTGCTTCCGAAGCTGTCGGCGCAGTGGAAGACGATGTAGCGCGCCTGATCGAGCACGCCGGCGGCGTCGAGCAGCAGCGCGAGCGACGTGCCGCGCCATTGCCCGATCGCGCTCCACCCCTCGACGCAATCGTGCCGCGTGATCTGCGAGCGGCTCGGCAGCTCGCGCAGCCGATCGAGCG
The DNA here is from genome assembly GCA_014380205.1 of Sphingomonadaceae bacterium. Taxonomy (GTDB): domain Bacteria; phylum Pseudomonadota; class Alphaproteobacteria; order Sphingomonadales; family Sphingomonadaceae; genus Parasphingopyxis. Next base: position 2,207 of record JACMKH010000168.1, on the reverse strand, counting down.
GGATCGCGAGCGGGCGGCGGACAAGGCCGTCGACGACCAGCCGGAAATCGGCGAAGCCGTTGGCGAGCATGCGGCGATATTCGGGCGTGTCGGCGGTGCGGTTGCCGTTCATCCGGAAGACCGGGGACATTTCGGCGGGACCGAATTCGCGCCCGAGCGTCGCCTCGCCGGTGATCAGCCGCTGCGTCCCCATCGTCAGATCCTCGGCCGATCCGAGCAGCGCCTGGACGCGCCCGCTCCGGCTCCAGCTGTCGCAACCCGAGACGAGCAGCCCCGCGCCGAGCGTGCCGATCAGGCGGCGACGGCTGAGCGCGATGCTCATTGGGCGGGCGCCTCCTCGCGCTCGCCGGGGAGGCGGAAGCGGCCCGTGATCATCGAGCGGAGCTCGTTGACCGGCCCCGCGAGCGCGACCATCACGACATGCACGATGACGAAGCCGACGAGCAGCCAGGCGGCGATGAAATGGATCGAGCGCGCCGATTGCCGCCCGCCGAACATGTCGAGCAGCCACGGCCAGGCCGCGTCCATGTTGGGCGACATGGTGAGCCCGGTGAGCACGATCAGCGGCAGCAGAACGAACAACACGAGCAGATAGGAAAGCTTCTGGAGGATGTTGTAGCGCAGCGCGGCCGCGCCCCCGGGAAAGCGCAGCCGCGCATGCTGCTTGATTTCATGCCATAGGTGGCGCGGCGCGAGCTCGGCGCGGCTGGGCGCGAGATCGCGCTGGACGTGGCGGTTGAGGAAGCTCGTCAGCCAATAGGCGAGCCCGCCGATCACCAGCACCCAGGCGAAGAAGAAATGCCACAGCCGCCCCAGCGCGAGGCTGTAATAGCCGGGGATGGTCGCCCAGCTCGGGAAGGCGCGCGTGCTCGTCCGGCCGTTCTCGTCGGTCCAGCGGCCGAGCGCGCCCGTGGTGGCGATCCGCGCGTCGCCGATCTGCAGGAAGCCGCGGTCGCCCTCGCCGCCGATCTGGAGCCAGGGCGCGTCGGCGTTGGCGCCATATTCGCCCCAATAGAGCCGGGGGTGCGCGTTGAAGATCGAAAGCCCGCTCATCAGCAGGATGACGACCGCGACGACGTTGATCCAGTGCCAGAGTCGTGTCGACAGGCGGTGGCGCTTAACGACGTCCCCCGCGCGCGGCGCAGTGATCGGGCCATCGGCCGTGATCAAGGGATCGTCGTCCATGCGACGCGTCTCCCGCGCCCGGGCGCGCGTGTCAACGGGGCTCTAGCGGGGCGAGCCGAAGCCTAGTTGGCGGCGTCGTCGGCGGCTTCCTCGGTTTCCTGGCCGGCCTCGTCGGCGGCCGCGCCGATGTCCTCGCCGGCCTCGTCGACTGCGGCGCCCGCGTCGTCGGCGGCGTTCTCGATCGCCGCGCCGGTGTCGTCGGCGACTTCCTCGACATCGTCGCCGACGGCCTCGGCGGCCTCGCCGATCTGGTCCTGGGCGGTCTCCGAACAGGCCGAGACGGCGAGCGCGGCGGCTCCAGCGATGCAAATCAAACCGAGCCTGCGCATCAAATTCTTCCTTCCCCAATGGCCGCGCGCGCCCAAACGACACTCGCGCGCCGCCCGTATGAGCGGCACGCGAGCATGGTTGCAAGCGAAAAGCGCCCCGCGGGGCGCGCCCGCGCTAGCTCTTTCGCGCGGTCTGGCGGTATTCCTTGCGCACCTCACGGTCGAGCGCCTTCCAATCCTTGCCTTCGGAGGTGGCGAGCTCCTTCGCCTTCTTTTGGAGGGCGCGCCTGGCGTCACTGGGAGGGTTGCCCGGGCCCTTCGCGGCCTTTTCGCTGTCGCCGGGCGCGTTGGTCTTGTCGTTCATTGTTGCCTCAATCTGTCGGTTGGATGCCCCGCGAGGATTCGAACCTCGATAAACGGAGTCAGAGTCCGGTGTCTTACCGTTAGACGACGGGGCATCGGGAGGCGCGGAAATAGGCGGGGGGTCGGGCGGTGTCAATCTGAACGCTCCGCGCCCGCCCCTCGTCTTGCCCTTTGGGGCGCGCGCCTCTAGTCAGGCCGCAGGTACCGGCGGCGCATGTCGTGCGGAGAACATAAAGACGCAAAGAAGACGCCGGCATGAGCGACGATGCCGCGAGAGTTTCGCCAATCGACGGCGCCCGATCGGCCGCCGCTTCGGCGCATTTCGCCCCCCGCCCGAATACGCGCCGCAGCTATGGCGCGCTCGATCTCGGCACCAACAACTGCCGCCTG
>JACMKH010000019.1 GCA_014380205.1 Sphingomonadaceae bacterium | reverse complement strand
TGCGCTACCGCGCCGAGGACGAATGGCGCGACCGCTGGGACCCGACCGATCCCAACGCGATGCCCGTCGCGGTCGAGGCGGTGGTCGAGATCGCGGGCGTCGGCCCCGTGCGCCAGCTCTTCCAGCTAGGGGCGGGGGAATGAGGGTGAACGCATCCGAACAGGGCGCGGCGCTCCTCGCCGTGCTCCTTCTCGTCGCCGTCATGTCGGTGCTCGCCGCGACCTCGCTCGAGCGGCTCCAGCTCGCAACGCGGCTCGCGGGCAACATCGCCTCGCTCGATCAGGCGCGCGCCTATGCGACTGGGGCGGAGGCGCTCGCGATCACGCGGATCGAGGAGCTCGCCGCGCGCGACATGGTCCGCACCACGCTCGAGGGCGGCTGGGTCGGCGCGGAATCGACGCTGCCGCTACCCGACGGCGGGCTCGCCGTCGCGCGCGCCTGGGACGGAGGCAACTGCTTCAACCTCAACAGCGTCGTCGAGGGCGGCGAGGGGCGAATCCTCGTCGCCAACCCTGTCGGTATCCTTCAGTTCGCCGCGTTGATGCGCGTCGTCGGGATTCGCGAAAGCGAGGCGAATCGCATCGCGGTCGCGCTCGCCGACTGGATCGACAGCGACGAACTGCCTGCGCGCGGCGGGGCCGAGGACGCGGTGTATAGCGAGACCGCGATCCCCTATCGCGCGGCCAACACCATGGTCGTGGAGCCGAGCGAGCTGCGCGCGGTTTATGGCGTGACGCCCGAGCACTACGCGCGGCTGCGCCCCTGGCTGTGCGCGCTGCCCGATCCCGCGCTCTCGCCGATCAACGTCAACACTTTGTTCCCTGAACAGGGGCCGCTGCTCGCGATGCTGCTTCCCGATCGGCTGAGCGCGCGCGAGGCGGCGCGGATCATCGCCGCGCGCCCCGACAGCGGCTGGACCAACATCAGCGAATTCTGGCGCCAGCCCGCGCTCGCCGCGCTCGACCCGCCGAGCGAGGTGATCGCGCAGCCGCAGATTCGCACGCGCTGGTATCGCCTCGATCTCGAGATCCGCCTCGGCGACATCGCGCTCGAGCAGAGCGCGCTGATCGACTCGGCCCTGTCGCCCGCGCGCGTCGTCTCGCGCCGCTGGGGGGCCGACGAATGAGCGAGGGCCGCTTCCTGCTGATCTTCCTCGGCGGCGCGCCCGGTTGGCTGCGCCTCGCCGATGGCGGCGTGGTCGCGCGCGGCAGCGAGCTTGCCGCGATTCCCCCTCCCGGCGACGAGCAGGCCTCTCCCGAGCGCGTCGCGCTGATCGTTCCTGGGCCCGATGTCGCGATCCACTGGGCCGAGATCCCCGCAAACCTCACCCCCGCGCAGGCGCTCGGCGCGGCGCGGATAATGGCGTCGGAGGTCAGCGCGCAGCCGCTCGCCGACGCGCACATCGCGCTCGGCCCGCCCGTCGAGGGGAACGGCGAGCGCTGCCTCGCGATCGTCGATTCGGTACTGATGGGCGCGTGGCTCGCCGATGCGCAGGCGCTCGGCTACGATCCCGAGCGCGTCATCCCCGAGCCGCTGCTGATCGCGCCGCCCGACGAGGGCGTTCGCCTGTTCGGCCGCGCCGGGCTCGATAATGTGCGCGGACCTCGCCGCGCCTTCGCCGCCGAGCCCGATCTCGCGCGCCTGCTCCTCGCCGGGGAATTGGTCGAGACGATCGACGCGGACGCCTTCGAAGCCGGTCTCGCCGAGGCCGTGCTCGCCGCGCCGGTCAACCTGCGTCAGGGCACGTTCGCGAAGCAGCGGCGCTGGCGGATCGATCCCAAGCTGGTGTGGCGACTGATCGCGCTCGGCGCGCTGATCCTGCTCGCGACGCTGCTCATCCAGCTCACATTGCTCACCAAATACAGCTTCGCCGCCGACGCGCTCGAACGCGAGGCGATTGCGCGCGCGCGCGATGTCATTCCCGGCAATGTCGAGATCGTCGATCCCGGCGCGCAGCTCCGCGCGCAACTCGCCGAAGCGGGGGGAGGACCATCGTGGCGCGCGCTCGCGGGCGCGGTGTTCGGGGCAATCCGCGCGACCCCAGAAAGCGAACTGCAATCGCTGGTCTATGCCGAGGACGGCGCGCTCCGCCTCACCATCGCCGCGCCCAGCCAGGCCGCGCTTGACGCGCTCACCGGGCGGC
>JACMKH010000167.1 GCA_014380205.1 Sphingomonadaceae bacterium | reverse complement strand
GGCGGCGCGCGCCTCGCCCTCGCCGAACAGCCCGCCCTGCCCGCTTTCGCGCGAATCGGCGGCGCGCGCGGCGACCGCGAGGATGGTCTCAGCGGCGGCGAAGATCTGCGCGCGCTCGGGGGTGAAGCCGTCGAACGCGCCCGAGGCGGCGAGGCTCTCGATCTGGCGGCGGTTGAGCAGGTGGGGATCGACGCGCGCGGCGAAATCGTCGAGTCCGGCGAAGGGACCGTTGGCCTCGCGCTCGGCGACGAGCAGCTCCATCGCGCGGTGGCCGACGCCCTTGAGCGCGGCGAGCGCGTAACGCACCGCGCGCTCCTCGCCCCGCTCCTCGACGGAGAAATCGGCGAGGCTCGCGTTGACGCAGGGCGGGAGGCACGCGACCCCCGCGCGGCGCATGTCGTCGACGAAGATGCCGAGCTGGTCGGTCTGCCCCATCGCGAAGCACATCGAGGCGGCGTAAAATTCCTCTCGGTAGTAGGTCTTGAGCCAGGCGGTCTGATAGGCGATCAGCGCATAGGCGGCGGCGTGGCTCTTGTTGAAGCCATAGCCCGCGAACTTGGCGATGAGATCGAACAGAGCGTCGGCCTTCATCCGCTCGGTGCCGCGCTCGACCGCGCCCGAGACGAAGCGCTCGCGCTGCGCGTCCATCTCCGACTTGATCTTCTTGCCCATGGCGCGGCGCAAGAGATCGGCCTCGCCGAGCGTGAAGCCCGCGAGCACCTTCGCGGCCTCCATCACCTGCTCCTGGTAGACGAAGATGCCATAGGTCTCGCGGAGCACGGGCGCGAGATCGGGGTGCGGATATTCGATCGCGACGGCGCCGTTCTTGCGCGCGCCGAACAGCGGGATGTTCTCCATCGGGCCGGGCCGGTAGAGCGAGACGAGCGCGATGATATCCTCGAAGCAGGTCGGCTTCACCGCGGCGAGCGTGCGCCGCATGCCTTCGGATTCGAGCTGGAACACGCCCACGGTGTCGCCGCGCTGAAGCGTCGCGTAGACCTGCTCGTCGTCCCAGGCGAGCGCATCGAGAGCGACCTCGATCCCGCGCGACGCGAGCAGGTCTCTCGCCTTGCGCAGCACCGACAGCGTCTTCAGGCCGAGGAAATCGAACTTGACCAGCCCCGCCTTGTCGGCGTCCTTCATGTCGAACTGGGTGACGGGCATGTCCGAGCGGGGATCGCGGTAGAGCGGGACGAGCTCGTCGAGCCGCCGGTCGCCGATCACCACGCCCGCGGCGTGGGTGGAGGCGTGGCGCGGCAGCCCCTCGAGCTTCATCGCGAGATCGATCAGCCGCTTGACCTGGGGATCGCCGCGATATTCGGCGGCGAATTCGGCGACGCCGTTGAGCGCGCGCGCGAGCGTCCAGGGGTCGGTGGGATGGCTCGGGACCATCTTGCAGAGCCGATCGACCTGGCCATAGGGCATCTGAAGCACGCGGCCGACGTCGCGGAGCACCGCGCGCGACTTCATCGTGCCGAAGGTGATGATCTGCGCGACCTGATCGCGGCCGTATTTGCCCTGGACGTAGCGGATCACCTCGCCGCGCCGCGTCTCGCAGAAGTCGACGTCGAAGTCGGGCATGCTGACGCGCTCGCGGTTGAGGAAGCGCTCGAACAGCAGGCCGAGCCTGATCGGATCGAGATCGGTGATGGTGAGCGCCCAGGAGACCACCGAGCCCGCGCCCGATCCGCGGCCGGGGCCGACCGGAATGTCGTGCTCCTTGGCCCATTTGATGAAATCGGCGACGATCAGGAAATAGCCCGAGAAGCCCGTCTCGACGATCACCTCGAGCTCATATTCGAGCCGCTCGCGATAGGCCCGCGCGGCCTCGTCGGTGAGCGGCTCGCGCGCGGCGATCGCGGCGAGCCGCGCCTCGAGCCCCGCGCGCGCGTC
>JACMKH010000166.1 GCA_014380205.1 Sphingomonadaceae bacterium | reverse complement strand
TCGCCATCGTGCCCGTCGGCGACAGCAGCAGGCGCACCATCGCCCGCCCCTTGCGCCCGAAAGTCGCCGCCTGGAGCTCGTTGCGCGCGGCGTGGCGGTCGAAGGCGAACTCGAGCGCGGCGGCGCTCGCCCCCATCCGTGCGAGATGGCGCTCGAGATCGACGAGGCCTTCGTCGGTATCGAAGCGCATCGTTTCGAACAGGTCGAAGCGGCGCGCGCCCGCGGTGACGAACGCGCCCTTGGCGAGGCATTCGCGCCATTCCTCGCCGGCCTCGCTGTCGGCTACGATCCCCGAGCCGAGCCCGAGCACCGCGCCGTCCTCGCCCGCCGTCATCGCGAGCGTGCGGATCGCGACGTTGAACGCCGCGTCGCCCCCCGGCTCGAGCCAGCCGATCGAGCCCGTATAGGGCCCGCGCGGCCGCTCCTCGAGCTCGTCGATCACCTCCATCGCGCGCAGCTTGGGCGCGCCCGTGATCGAGCCGCAGGGGAAGATCGCGCGGAGCACATCGGTCGCCGAGCGCCCGCCGGCGAGCCGCGCGGTGACGGTCGAGGTCATCTGGTGGATGGTCGGGAAGGTCTCGACGCGGAACAGCGAGGGGACCGCGACCGATCCCGGCTCGGCGACGCGCGAAAGATCGTTGCGCAGCAGGTCGACGATCATCAGATTCTCGGCGCGCTGCTTGGGATCCTCGGCGAGGCCGCGCGCCGCGGCGGCGTCCTCGGCGGGATCGTCCAGCCGCGCCGCCGTCCCCTTCATCGGCCGCGCGGTGAGCCTGCCGCCGATCGAGGCGAAGAACATCTCGGGAGAGAGCGAGAGCAGCCAGCGCTCGCCCGTGAACACCACCCCGCCATAGCCCGCGCGCGAGGATGCGCGCATCCTTGCATAGAGCGCGAGCGGATCGCCCTGCGTCGCGACGGTCGCGCGGAAGGTGAAATTAGCCTGATAGATATCGCCCGCCTCGATATAGGCCTGGATGTTGCCGATCCGCAGCCGATAGACCGCCTCGTCGATCAGCGGCCTGGGCGCGCCGAGCCAGGCGCCCGCCGGATCGGGGAGCTTGGCGGGGATGCTGCGCGCGTCGGTGCGGTGAAAGCGCTCGAACAGCCCGAACCAGACCAGCGGCGCCGCGCTGCCCTCGCGCGCGAGCGGGGCGAGCTTGGCTTCGAGCGCGAACCCCGCCTCATAGGCGATATAGCCCGCCGCATGCCGTCCGCTCGCGACCGCCGCCTCGATCGCCGCGAGCGCGTCCGCAACCTGCTCGGGCTCCCACGCCTCGATGATCTCGACGGGCTTGCGATAGAGCCGCGCCACGCCCTTCCCGCCGCGCGCGTCGTCGAGCAGCACGAAGGGATGCTTGTCGTCGAGCCGCGGCGTCATGGCGGCTCCATGCCAAGCCTGAACGCGTCGCGCCAGTTGCACCGACGTACGCGAGCCGCCATCTCCCCCGCATGCCCGCCGACATGCCCCTTCGCGCCGCCATCATCCCGGTGACGCCGCTCCAGCAGAATTCGACGCTGATCTGGTGCACCAGGACGATGCGCGGCGCGTTCACCGATCCGGGCGGCGATCTCGATCGCCTCAAGGCGGCCGCGAAGGCGCAGGGCGTGACGATCGAGAAGCTGCTCGTCACCCACGGCCATCTCGATCATTGCGGCCAGGCGGCGTGGCTCGCCGAGGAGCTCGGCGTGCCGATCGAGGGGCCGCACGAGGAGGACCGCTTCTGGATTTCGCGGCTCGAGGACGACGGCCGCCAATGGGGCTTTCCCGGCAGGAGCTTCGAGCCCGACCGCTGGCTCGACGACGGCGACCAGGTGAGCGTCGGCGAGCTCGTGCTCGACGTCTATCATTGCCCGGGCCATACGCCCGGGCACATCGTCTTCCACCACGCGCCCTCCAAGTTCGCGATCGTCGGCGACGTGCTGTTCCAGGGATCGATCGGGCGGACCGACTTTCCGCGCGGCAATCATGCCGACCTGATCGAGGCGATCACCACCAAGCTCTGGCCGCTCGGCGGCGACACCGCCTTCGTCCCCGGCCACGGCCCGATGTCGACCTTCGCGCACGAGCGGCGGACCAATGCCTTCGTCGCGGACAGTGTGCTCGCCTAATGGGAACGCCTCGCGCATCGCAGGGCCAACCCGCTGATTCACGCCGCTTGCGTAACAAACGTTCCTAACACCCGGTATATTCGCCGACCGTTCCGCGCGATTCAACGGCTCACCCCATCGCCTGCCCGGTCCAACGCGCCCGCGCGCGCTTCCGCTTGCCTTCTTAACCGCGCCGTTAACACTAAGGGCTATCGCCGAGCGGAAGGGGGCAAATTCCCACCTTGGCAAGAGTTTGGAAACGCTCCGATCGCGCATGCGTCGGGACGGGGCGGGAATTTTGGGTGCGGGGTCGCTTGTAATGAGTAGCATTGCCTGTCGGGTGCAGAGCGGAGGCGCGGGGCGTCTTCACCGTCAATTCGCGATCCTGATCGCGCTCGCCATCGCCGCGTTCGCGCTCGCCGCGCCGGCGAACGCGCAGACCGCCAACCCCTTCGGCGCGACCAATGCGCCCGGCGCGCGGCCCGACCTGCGTTCGCTTTTCGCCTCGTGGGAGCAGGCTGACCGCCAGGCCGCCGCGGTCTCGGCCGCGACCAACCGCGCCGCCATGGCCGCCGCTCCCCAATCGGGCGGCACGGTGCTCGCGATTCCCTCGATCAAGCCCGTCGCGAGCTATCGCCTCACCTCGAGCTTCGGAACGCGCTCGGACCCGTTCGCGGGCTCGCGGCGCATGCACAACGGGCTCGATATGGCGGGGCCGCTCGGCACGCCGATCTATGCGACCGCCGACGGCATCGTCGGCCGCGCGCAATGGGTTGGCGGCTACGGCAACTACATCGAGGTCAACCATGGCGGCGGCATCCAGACGCGCTACGGGCACCTCTCCGAAATCCTCGTCGGCACGAACGTCCGCGTCACGCGCGGCCAGCTGATCGGCCGCATGGGCTCGACCGGGCGCTCGACCGGGAGCCATCTCCATTACGAGGTCCGCATCGAGGGACGCCCGGTCAACCCGACGCCCTTCCTGACCTCGACCGATTATCTCGCCGCGCTCGACAGCCGCCCCGGCGCGGGCGGAACGCAGATCGCGCTCGGCGCGAGCCAGTAACGCCTGTACTCCCAGGCGCTGGAACGGGTCGGCCGCTTGTCGCGGGCGGCCCGTTTTCCTATCTGGGACATATGAATCCAGCCGACGACATCGGATTGAGCGAGTCCGCCGCCAAGCGCGTCGCGGCGATCGCCGCGCGCCAGGGCAAGCCCGCGATCCTGCGCCTCGCGGTCGACGGCGGTGGCTGCGCGGGCTTCCAGTACCGTTTCGAGCTCGCTGACGCGGCCCACAGCGACGATGTTAGCGCGGCGCGCGACGGCGTCACGCTGGTGGTCGATCCGGTGAGTCTCGATCTGGTGCGCGGCAGCGAGGTCGATTTCGTCGAAAGCCTCGGCGGCGCCTCGTTCCAGGTGCGCAACCCCCAGGCCCAATCGGGGTGCGGCTGCGGAACGAGCTTCTCGATCTAGCCACGATTTGCCAATTCCGTCATGCTGAACTCGCTTCAGCATCCATGGGCACGGTCGTCCGACCCTACCCCACATCGAGTCAATGGATGCCGACCTTCGTCGGCATGCCGCCGGGTGGAGCTAGTGCGAACCGCTCCAACGCGCCATAAGCCCGCTCATGAAAATCGCGACCTACAACGTCAACGGGATCAACGCCCGCCTCCCCCGCCTGCTCGAATATCTCACCGAGGAGACGCCTGACGTCGTCTGCCTTCAGGAATTGAAGGCGTTCGAGGACAAGATTCCGGTCAAGGCGATCGAGGGCACCGGCTATGGCGCGGTTTGGCACGGGCAAAAGAGCTTCAACGGCGTCGCCATCCTCGCCAAAGGCTGCGAGCCCGAGGAATATGGCCGTGGGCTTCCCGGCGATCCCGCGGACGAGCAGAGCCGCTATATCGAGGCGAAGGTCGATGGCGTGATCGTCGCGTCGATCTATCTTCCCAACGGCAACCCCCAGCCCGGACCTAAGTTCGATTACAAGCTCGGCTGGATGGCGCGGCTGCGCGCGCGCGCGGCCGAGCTGCTCGCGAGCGAGCTCCCCGTCGTCCTGGCGGGCGATTTCAACGTCATCCCGACTGACGCCGACGTCTTCTCGCGGGCCGCCATGGCGCACGATGCGCTGATGCAGCCCGAAAGCCGCGCGGCCTTCCGCGAGTTGCTCTTCCAGGGCTGGACCGATGCGATCCGGACGCGCCATCCCGTCGGCCCGATCTGGACCTTTTGGGACTATCAGGCGGGCTGCTGGCAGCGCGACGCGGGCTTCCGCATCGATCACCTGCTGTTGAGCCCGGTGGCCGCCGACCGGCTGCTCGACGCCAATGTCGACAAGGCGCACCGCGGGCGCGAAAAGGCCTCGGACCACGCTCCGACCTGGGTCAGACTTGCGGACTAGACTTTGATAGGAGCCTGATTCCCGCTTCCGGCGGGAAGCGCCAACGCTTCCCCTCCAACGCTCAAGCTCCGGCTCAGCGCCCCGTCGCCCATTCGCGCGCGGCGCGGAGCGTGGCGGGGGTCTGCTCCATCCCCGCGAGCTGGCGCGAGGCGTTGCGGTAGCGCAGCACAAGCGCCTCGCTGACCGGCTCGTCGAAGCGGATGCCCGCGCGGTGGCGTCTCGCCCATTTGATCACGCCGAGCACATCGATCTCGCCGCATGCCAGCACTATATCCGCGCCGAGCGGCGGCAGCTCGTCGCACTCGATCATCGCGCCCTCGGGCGAAAGGTTGAGCAGCGCGACGCTGCGACACACCGAGAGCGATTCGATCCGCGCGAGCAGTCGAAGCTCGAGCCTCGGCTCGCGCCGCGATTCGCCCTCCCGGCCAGCATCCGGTTCGGTGACGTCCATGGGCGGGAAATATACGCCCCGCCTTTTATCAAGGCGTTAATTGCGACGCGATTGACTGCGGCCTCAATATGCGCTGGTCGCGATCGGCGGCGCGCTCGGGCTGGTCATCCTCATCGTCGTCCATTTCCTCCAGCTGCGATTGATCGACGAGGGCAACGAAGAATAGCGCCCGGCTAGAAATAGATGTCGACGTAGTCGGTCAGGCCGTCGCACATCTCCATTTCCTGGAGCCGCCAGTAGCGGCGGTTTTGGGTGATGAGGAAGGTGAAGTCGCCGTCGCGCTCGCAGAGCCGGCCGACATCGGGGGTGTCGGCGATGACGATGCGGCCGCGGAAGGCGAAGCTGTAGCCGTCGATCCGAAGCACGTCGCCCTCGAGCGTGAGCCGGGCGGGACCGCTGGCCTCCTCCTGCGCGGCGCTGAGATGGACCAGCCCGCCGGGCTCTGTGACCGCGACATGGCCGCGCCGCTCCCAACCGATCCATTGCAGCGTTATGCCCTCGTTGGCGCGCAGCCGAGCGAGCGCCGCAGGGTCCTCGACCACCGTGGGCTGGGGCGCTGGCTGCGCGGGGGCTGGCGAGACGGCGGCGAGGCACAGCGCGAGCGAAGCGGTGAGACAGTGACGCACGTCCATCATGTCATTCCTTCTTCCGCGCGGTCCGCGCGCGCACTCGTCCCCGCCGCTTGAATCGCGCTCGAACCGCCGCGCTTACCCCGCGAGCGTGCGGAACACCTCGGCGATCGGCGCGTCGGCGACCGCGTCGAGCGCGCCCTCGCGCGGATCGTGGAAGGCGTCGGCGAAACAGGGATAGGCGCGGTTGTCGAACGCCGCCTTGAGCCAGTCGATCCCCGCACGGACGTTCGGGTTGTCGCGCGCGTGGCGGTGAAACCAGTAATAGACCTCGAAGCGCAGGCGAAGCGGCACGGGCAGCGCGACGATCCGTTGGGTCACAAGCGAGGCATAGGTGGGGAGCACCGCGACGCCGTCGCCATGCGCGACCGCGAACAGCAGCGGCAGGCTCGCGTTGGTCCTCAGCACCGCCGCGTCATCGCCGCCCATAATGCCGATCAAATAGTCGCGTAGCGTCGAGTTCGCGCCCGGCGTCACCTGCTCGATATAGTCATGCCCACGCAAATCCTCGATCGTGCGCGGCACGCCGCGCCGCGCGAGATAGGCCTCGCTGGCGTAAGCGAGAAAATGGAGCGTCGCCAGCCGCGCGACGATCAGCTCGGGATCCGCCGGCATGGTGAAGGAAAGGCCAATATCGGCCTCGCCGCTGCGGTCCCGCGCGAGATCGTGGTCGCAGGTCAGCATCGGCGCGAGCCCCGGCGCGCGCGCCGCG
>JACMKH010000165.1 GCA_014380205.1 Sphingomonadaceae bacterium | reverse complement strand
GAGCGCGGCGAAGCCCTCGGGCGCGATCAGCTCGGCGGGGTCGAGCCGCGCGAGCTCGGCGTCGAGCGCGCCTGCCTCGCAGGCCGAAAGCTCGAAGCGCCCGGTCGAGATATCGGCGGCCGCGACGCCGATCTCGCCCCCCGCCTCGGCGAGCGCGACCAGCCAGTTGGCCGCGCGCGCGTCGAGCAGCGCCTCCTCGGTCAGCGTCCCGGCCGTCACCACGCGGACGATCGCGCGCCCGACCAGCGCCTTGTAGCCGCCGCGCTTCTTCGCCGCCTCGGGGGTCTCGACCTGATCGGCGATCGCGACGCGATGCCCCGCCTTGATCAGCCGCGCGAGATAGGCCTCATGGCTGTGCGCGGGGACGCCGCACATCGGGATCGGCGCGCCGTCATGCTCTCCGCGCTGGGTGAGCGCGATGTCGAGCGCCGCCGCGGCGATCCGCGCGTCGTCGAAGAATAGCTCGAAGAAATCGCCCATCCGGTAGAACAGCAGGCTATCCGCCGCCTCGGCCTTGAGCGCGAGATATTGCGCCATCATCGGGGTCGGTGCCGGTGTGTTTGCTGTCGGGGCGCTGACCATCAGCGCTGGAATACAGTCATCCCAAGGTTTGCGAAACCGCCGCTTCGATCCACCTGCGAGTTGCGAGGTGCCGGGCCCGTTCGCCTATCAAGCCACGAGATTGACGGGAGGGGGAGCATCGACTCGCTCGAGCGCGCGCAGCCAAAGCTCGGTTTGGATCGCATTCACGAAAGCTGCCGAATACTCGGACGCGCCGACGCGTGCTCGATCGACAAGCGCGCGCCATTTCTCGGCATCGGCCCAGCCCCGTTGGACTATGCGGGGGTTCTGCGTCATCAAGGCATACCAACGATCACTCTCCATCAGATGGCGCTCGCGCAATTCCTGCGCCGAGCCCTTCGACGTGCGGGTAAGGATCGCCTCGGGCAGGCGATCGCCTAGGGCGCGCCGTTGCAGCCTTCTATCGCCAGTGATCCCGCGTCTCTCTCGAAAATCAAGGTTGAGCATGAACTCCACCAGTGGCCGAAAATAGAGCGGGTACCGGAAATCCGCTGAAAGACGACGGTATAACGGACCGTTCTCAAACGCAGCGAGGTCGTAGACCGACTCCCAGAGATGTTGCCTGCCTGGTTCGGCGACGCGCGGAGCTCGTTGCGGAGGATCGAAGTTGTGCAGACCATGCCGCAATCCGAACGAGGGAACGAGCCAGTCGGGAATTTGTCTCTTCCGCGAGTCGAGCACGCTTTTCCCTCTCCGGTGCCGCCGGGCCAGCGGCAATCCAATTTGCAGGAGATAATGCGTCCATGATCGCACGTTTGCTCGTCCGGCCGCCCATTCGCGCGCGGTGCGGACGGCGCGGCGCCACGACCGGTAATGGATCGCATCCGCTATAAAGGCGGGTGGGATGCCAGCGTACTCAAAAATTACGTCCCCCACGGCGCCCGACAACACCACATCCACGCTGGCCTCACGAAAATACCGATCCATGGCGTCGAATTGTCGGGCATAGAGTATCGCATGCGGCTCCGACACAAAGCCACCATATCCGTTAGGGATGACCTCACCGGTGTCGATGCTTACCCGGTGCAATGGCGCAGGACAGTGTTCGATCATTCGGTCGGCGTACAATTCATCATCGCCCGCCATCCCCCGATCGGCCACATAGGTGACCGCACCAACGTCCTTGGCGAAGTTTCTAGCGGTCGCGAAAACCGAACTCGAATCGAGTCCGCCGGAGAGCTCGCACAACACCCGGCCCTGGGATGGGAGAGTGCTTTTTACCGCTTCATCGAGCAACGACCTGAACTGATCCTCCAAATCGTCTTCGACAGGATGACATGAGCGTTGAGATGGTGACCACGGTCGCGTCCAATTCAATCCCCGCGATGAGATCGTGATGGTCCATCCATGAGCCAGACGATAGATGCCTTCAAAGGGAGTCAGGGACCGATCGGCGGACGTAGCGGTCATGTGGAAAGCGAAATATGCTTCGCAAAGTCCTTTACGACCGGTCACTGAATAGAGTAAATCGAGATCGGATGAAATCGTGATGCTGTCCGGCGTAATCTCGTAAAACATCTTTCCCAGCCCTAGAGAATCTTGGCTGAGAATAACGGTCCTAGCAGTTGGGTCGACCACCGCCGCGCAAAATTGCCCCAGCAGATCTCGGCTGAACGATGCGCCATCCTTTTCATAAGCGAGGGCCAAGCGGTGATACGCATCGAGCGTTTCGATACTGCCCCGCGCCAAATGCCCCGCGATAGAGATGGTTCTGCCCCGAATGCGGCGCGGCTTGGGCCAGCCCAAGACGCGAAACGTGGCTCGATCGATATTCAGAACGAACTTGTCGCCAGCCTGCGCGTGCAAGATCATCCAATGATCGCTATCGGCGTGCGTCCTCGAGGTGCGCGCGCGTTGGGCAGCAAGCGGGCGGCGGGGCGGTGCTCGAGCAGGGTCTCGCCTTCCAATTCGACCCAGGCGTGAGCGTTGAACGGAAAGCGGGCCACGCCGATTACGTGACGAACAGGATGCCCAAGCGACCGCAGATAAACGAATAGCGCGAAGGACCGCGGCAAGCAGTCGCGGTCGCCCTGCAAAGAGGGTATCCAGGTCTCGGCCCGCGTGAACCGGTTAAGGTCATCTTCAAGCCGAATCGCGCTCCCGGTGCGTCGAACGACCGAAGACTCGGCCCAACGGTAGGCGGTCGCGAAGCCCTGCAGCTTTAACCGCCAGCGCGCGGCGGCTATGCACGCCTCCGCGCGGAATCGGGGGCTCAAATAGGGAAGCCAACGGACAGAAGGACCGCCGTCATTCGATTTGGCCTCGTCGCGCAGCCATTTCCGAGCCCGTAGCGCCGCAAGAAACGTATCGTTCGGTACGCATGCCCTGATCGAATAATCACGCCACATTTTAGAGGCGCCGGGGTCCAGCGCGAAATATTGCCCGCGTGCAATATCCAGAACTATGACGACGTCATCTACTGCGCACCAGCGAACCCAGCTGGAAAAAACCGCTGTGGTAACCGGCTCTACTCGCGGGGGCTCTCGCTATGATACTGATAGTCACCGCCCGCCGCCCCTCCATCGGCTTTATCTCCACGCGGCTGCTTGCCGGTCAGCGCGACAGCTGAACCAAGGCTCACGATAAGGGGAGCTTGCCCTGGGTCGGTTGCAGCGGCGTCCAAATCGTCGAACAGATGATCAGCCATGTCAGCCTCCTTGCCATCAAACGTCGATTTACAGGACTATAGCCAATGTCGACTCGATGCAAGAAGGCTTTCGCTCGGGCCCGGAGCGATCATGCTATCCGTCGATCCGGAGGATCGCGGGTTGGCCAAGCTTGACGCGTGGGGTCTTCCTGTATCGTTACCTTCGGGCTACCGCTTGCTCCTTAAGTCGATCCTGCGAGGTGTCATCCGATGAGCGAAGGCAGCGACGTCCAGTTTTCGGAGCGCGAGGCGCTGCTGTTTCATTCGATGGGGCGGCCCGGCAAGATCGAGATCATCGCCTCAAAGCCGATGGCGACCCAGCGCGATCTCGCGCTCGCCTATTCGCCCGGGGTCGCGGTCCCGGTACGCGCGATCGCCGAGGACCCCGCGCTTGCCTACGACTATACGATCAAGGGCAATCTCGTCGCGGTGATCTCTAACGGCACCGCGATCCTCGGCCTCGGCAATCTCGGCGCGCTCGCCTCCAAGCCCGTGATGGAAGGCAAGGCGGTGCTGTTCAAGCGCTTCGCCGATGTCGACGCGATCGACATCGAGCTCGCCAGCGAGGACACCGACCGGCTGATCGACGCGATCGAGCTGATGGAGCCGAGCTTCGGCGGGATCAACCTCGAGGACATCGGCGCGCCCGAGTGCTTCGTGATCGAGCAGACGCTGCGCGAGCGGATGAACATTCCAGTCTTTCACGACGACCAGCACGGCACCGCGATCATCTCGGCGGCGGGGCTGATCAACGCGCTCCACCTCACCGGCCGCGACATCCGCGACGTCGACGTGGTGGTGAGCGGCGCGGGCGCGGCGGCGATCGCGTGCACCGAGCTGATCAAGGCGATGGGCGTGCCCAACGATCGCGTGCTGATGACCGACTCCAAGGGCGTGCTCTGGCGCGGCCGGCCCGGCGTGATCGACCAATGGAAATCGGCGCACGCTGTCGAAACCGACCGGCGCACGCTGCGCGACGCGATGGAGGGGGCGGACGTGTTCTTTGGCCTGTCGATCGCGGGGATCGTCGACCAGGACATGATCCGCTCGATGGCCGACAAGCCGATCGTGTTCGCGATGGCCAACCCCGATCCCGAGATCCTTCCCGAGGACGCGCGCGCGGCCAAGCCCGACGCGATCATCGCCACCGGGCGCTCGGACTATCCCAACCAGGTCAACAACGTGCTCGGCTTTCCGTTCATCTTCCGCGGCGCGCTCGACGTCCATGCGACGACGATCAACGAGGAGATGAAGATCGCCGCCGCGCGGGCGCTCGCCGATCTCGCGCGCCAGCAGGTCCCCGAGGAGGTCGCCGCCGCCTATGGCACGTCGCACAGCTTCGGTCCCGATTACATCATTCCCGCGCCGTTCGACCCGCGGCTGATCGAGATCGTTCCCGCCGCGGTCGCGCAGGCGGCGATGGACACCGGCGTCGCGCGCCGCCCGATCCTCGACATGGCGGCGTACCGCACCGCGCTCAAATCGCGGCTCAATCCGACCACCTCGGTGCTCACGCTCGCCTATGAGCAGGCGCGCGCGCAGCCCAAGCGCGTGATCTTCGCCGAGGGCGAGGAGGAGGTCGTCCAGCGCGCGGCGATCGAGTTTCGCGATGGTGGCTATGGCACGCCCGTGCTCGTCGGGCGCGATGAGGTGCCCGATCAGCTGCGCGAGCTCGGCGTGACAGACGACGCGATGCTCGAGGTCCACAACAGCCGCAACTCGCCGCTCGTGCCCCAGATGGTCGACTATCTCTACGCGCGGCTCCAGCGGCGCGGATTCCTCCGCCGCGAATGCGAACGGCTGGTCAACCAGGATCGCAACATCTTCGGCGCGCTGCTGCTCGCGATGGGCGAGGCCGATGTGATGATCACCGGCGTGACGCGCGCGTTCAGCCAGACGGTCAGCCAGGTGATGAAGGTGATCGATCCGGTCGCGGGGCGGCGGCCGTTCGGCATCCATGTCCTCGTCGGCAAGACCCACACCGTGTTCATGGCCGACACCACGGTCAACGAGCGCCCGTCGCCGAGCCTGCTCGCCGACATCGCCGAGCAGACCGCGGCGGTCGCGCGACGGATGGGGCACGAGCCGCGCGTCGCCTTCCTCTCCTACTCGACCTTCGGCAATCCGCCGGGCAACTGGCTCGAGAACATCCGCGAGGCGGTGGCGCTGCTCGACGAGCGAGGCGTCGGCTTCGAATATGAGGGCGAGATGGCCCCCGATGTCGCGCTCAACCCGGCGTTGATGAAAAACTATCCGTTCAGCCGCCTCTCCGAGCCCGCCAACGTGCTGATCATGCCCGGCCTTCAATCGGCAAACCTCTCGGCCAAGCTGCTCCGCGAGCTCGGCGGCGACCATGTCATCGGGCCGATGCTGGTGGGGATGGAGAAGCCCGTCCAGATCGCGACGATGTCTGCGACCGCGAGCGAGCTGGTGACGCTCGCGGTGCTCGCCGCGAGCGGGATCGCGCAATAGGTCAAGCGCGCCGCCGCCAACGCCCGATCAGCGAGCGATCCGCGAGCATCGCGTGCGCGGCGTTGTGGCCGGGCGCGCCGGTCACCCCCCCGCCGGGATGCGTCCCCGCGCCGCACATGTAGAGGCCCCTGATCGGCCCGCGATAGCTGCCGTGGCCAAGCATCGGGCGCGCCGACCAGAGCTGGTCGAGCGACATCGCGCCGTGCATGATGTCGCCGGCGACGAGGCCGAACTTGCGCTCGAGATCGAGCGGCGAGTGGATCTGGCGCGCGATGACCGAGGCCTTGAAGCCGGGCGCGTACCGCTCGACGGTATCGATTATCAGATCGGCGGCGCTCTCGCGCTCGTCGTCCCAGCTCCTGCCGTCGGGCAGCTCGGGCGCGAACTGCTGGCAGAACAGGCTCGCGACATGTTGGCCGGGCGGCGCGAGGCTGTCGTCGACGGTCGACGGGATCAGCATCTCGACGATCGGCTCGCGCGACATGCCGTACTGGCGCGCGTCGACGAAGGCGCGGTCCATGTAATCGAGCGTCGGCGCGATGATGATCCCCGAGCGCAGATGCTCGCCGTCGCCGGGAAGCGCGGTGAAGCTCGGCGGCCCGGAGAGCGCGACGTTCATCCGGAAGGTGCCCGAGCCCGTCTTGAACGCGCGGATGCGGCGGAGGAAATCGGCGGGCAGGTCGGCGGGATCGACGAGGCGCTCGTAGAGCAGGCGGGGACCGATATTCGCCGCGACCGTCCCGCCGAAAATCTCCTCGCCCGATTCGAGCCTGACGCCGACCGCCTTGCCGCCGTCAACGAGCAGCCGCTCGACCGGCGCCTCGCAGCTGATCTCGACGCCGCGCTCGCGGCACGCCGTCGCCATCGCCTGGGTGATCGCGCCCATCCCGCCGATCGCGTGTCCCCAGGCGCCCTTCTTGCCGTTGACCTCGCCGAACACGTGGTGGAGCAGCACATAGGCCGATCCCGGCGTGTCAGGGCTCGCGTAGTTGCCCACGACCGCGTCGAAGCCGAAGCCCGCCTTGACCGCCTCGCTTTCGAACCACGAGTCGAGAAAGGTTCGCGCCGACTTGACGAACAGGTCGAGCACGTCGCGCTGGCGCTCGACGCTCATCCCCGCGAGCCTCCGCCCCTGCCGCGCGGCGTCGACCAGCGTCTTGAGCCCGTCGCCGACATTGGGCGGCGCCTTGAGCGAGAGATCGCGCAGCACATCGGCGACGCCCTCGAGCGCGTCATAGTAAGCGGGCAGCGCCTCGGCGTCGGCCTCCGAGAACTTGCGGAACTCGGCCTGCGTTTTCTCGAGCCCGCCGCCGAGCTTGAGATAGCAGCCGTCGGGCTGGGGCAGGAAGTTCGAGATCGGCCGCTCGATCACGCGATAACCGTGATCGGCCAGCCGCATGTCGGCGATCACCCTGGGGTTGAGCAGGCTCACCGTGTAGCTTGCGACCGAATTGCGGAAGCCGGGATGAAACTCCTCGGTCACCGCCGCGCCGCCGATGAGATGCCGCCGCTCGAGCACGCGCACCGTGAGCCCCGCGCGCGCGAGATAGAAGGCGCAGACGAGGCCATTGTGCCCGCCGCCGATGATGATCGTGTCGTACTGGCTGGTCATGGGGCCCGTCCGCAGCTGTTATTGGACAAGTGTATAACAGAGTCCGCCGCCCCGCAATGCCGCGCTTGAACGACTCGCGCGCGCGCAATACAGCTTGGCGCATGCACGCCGAGCCGGTCGCGGATTGCCTTGCCCATTACGCCCGCTGGCGGCCGCGCCATCCCGCCGCGATCGACGCGGTCACCCGCGAGCGCACGAGCTACGCCGCGCTCGAGGACCGGGTGCGCCGCGCGACGGGCGTGCTCGTCTGCGATTTCAAGATCGCCAGGGGCGACCGCGTCGCGGTGCTCGGCGCCAACCGGCTCGACATCGTCGTGCTCCACCTCGCCTGCGCGCGGATCGGCGCGATCCTGGTTCCGCTCAACTGGCGGCTGAGCGAGGGTGAGCTCACGAGCCAGCTCGAGGACGCCGAGCCAAGGCTGGTGATCGGCGACGCGGCGCTCGGCAAGGTTCCTGCGGCGGCGCTGCGC
This sequence comes from Sphingomonadaceae bacterium, assembly GCA_014380205.1. Taxonomy (GTDB): domain Bacteria; phylum Pseudomonadota; class Alphaproteobacteria; order Sphingomonadales; family Sphingomonadaceae; genus Parasphingopyxis. Next base: position 946 of record JACMKH010000165.1, on the reverse strand, counting down.
GGGATCGAGGCCGAGGATTTCGACGCGATCGGCGCGCGGATCGGCGGGGCCGAGCCGATGGCGGCGAGCGGGGCCGACTCCGACCTCCCCTCGCTTATGCTGTTCACCTCGGGCACCTCGGGCCGCCCCAAGGGCGCGCTCTTGACCGAGCGCAACCTGTTCACGAGCGCGGTCAATTTCGTCACGCTCGGCGCGGTCGGCCCCGACAGCGCCTTCCTGTGCGACGCGCCGATGTTCCACGTCCTCGGGCTCGTCTCGAACATCCGGCCGACGCTGGTGATGGGCGCGACGCTAGTGCTTTCGCCGGGGTTCGACGCGCCCGTGACGATGGCCCGGTTCGAGGACCCCGATCTCGGCATCACCCATTATTTCTGCGTGCCTCAGATGGCCGAGATGATGCGCAACGATCCGAGCTTCGATCCGGCCAGGTTCGCGCACATCACCGCTCTCTTCACCGGCGGGGCACCGCATCCGCCCGCCAAGATCCGCGAGTGGATCGAGGACGGCATCGCGATCGGCAACGGCTATGGCATGACCGAGACGGGCGCGATCCTCGGCATGCCGCTCGATCTCGCGCTGATCGAGGAGAAGATCGCCTCGGCGGGGCTTCCCGGCGTGCTCACCCAGATCGCGATCGGCCGCGACGACGGCAGCCTCGCGGAGGACGACGAGGTCGGCGAGATCTGGATGCGCGGGCCAGGCGTCACCTCGGGCTATTGGCGGCGGCCCGAGGCCAATGCGGAAAGCTTCACCGAGGACGGCTGGTTCCGCTCGGGCGATCTCGGGCACCGCGACGCCGACGGATTCTTCTATCTCGTCGACCGCAAGAAGGACATGTTCATCTCCGGCGGCGAGAACGTGTACCCCGCCGAGCTCGAGAAGGCCCTCGCCGGCCACCCGGGCATCGCGGAGTCCGCGGTCATCGGCATCCCCGACGCCAAGTGGG
>JACMKH010000164.1 GCA_014380205.1 Sphingomonadaceae bacterium | reverse complement strand
TCGAGCCGCGCGGCGAGCGGATCGAGCCGCTCGAGCGCGCCCGCGCAGTCGTTGGCCTGGAGCCGTTCGCCGGCCTCGGTCATCGCCGTGCGATATTCGCTCTCGGAAACCGCCGCGCCCTCGCGCAGCTCATCGGCGCCGGTCGGCGCGGCGAGAGCGGGGATCGCGGATCCGAGCAGCAGCGCCGCGATCAGCAGGCGCTCAGGCGCTCTCATGCCTCGCGATCCAATCCTCGACGACGGGCGCGATGTCCTCGCGCCAGCGGCGGCCGTTGAAGATTCCGTAATGCCCGACATCGCGCGCGAGATGGTATTTCTTCTCGCTCGCGGGGAGGTTCCTGGCGAGCTTGAGCGCGGCCTTGGTCTGGCCGACGCCCGAAATATCGTCGCGCTCGCCTTCGATCGCAAGCAGCCCGACGCCCTCGATCGCGCGCGGATCGACCAGCGCGCCGCGATGGCGCAGCTCGCCCTGGGGGAGCGCATGACGCTGGAACACCGCGTCGACCGTCTGGAGGTAGAATTCGGCGGTCATGTCGCACGCCGAGCGGTATTCGTCGTAGAACTCCTTGGTCGAATCGGCGCTCTCGCCGTCGCCGGCGACGAGATGCCTGAACATCTCCCAATGGCTGATCAGATGGTTGCCGAGGTTCATCGTCATGAAGCCGGCCAGCTGGAGGAATCCCGGATAGACCTTTCGCCCCGCGCCCGGATAGAGCAGCGGCACGGTCGCGATCGCGTTCTGCTGGAACCAGGCATGGGGGCGCTGGGTGGCGAGCGTGTTGACCGCGGTCGGCGCGGCGCGCGTGTCGATCGGCCCGCCCATCAGGGTCAGCGTGCGCGGCTTGGCGGGGTGGTTGTTCGCCGACATGATCGCGGTCGCGGCATAGCTGGGCACCGAGGGCTGGCAGACCGCGAGCATATGCGCGCCGGGGCCGATGTGCTCGAGGAAGCCGATCAGATAGTCGATATAGGAATCGAGATCGAACGCGCCTTCGCTGAGCGGCACCATCTTGGCGTCGCGCCAGTCGGTGATCCAGACATCATGGCCGGGGAGCATCCGCTCGACCGTGCCGCGCAGCAGGCTCGCATAATGGCCCGACATCGGCGCGACGACGAGCAGCCTGGGCTGGCCCTTGACGCCTTTCTTGGCGAAGTGCTTGAGCTGGCCGAAGGGCTTGCGCGCCTCGATCCGCGTCTCGACCGCGACCGCCTTGCCCGCGACCTCGACGCTGTCGATGACGAACCGCGGCTTGCCGCGCGGCGCCGAGGCGTGCGCGAACACGTCGAGCGCCGATCCGACCAGCGGCCCGACATTGCTGTAGGCGAAGGGATTGGCGGGGTTGGTCCACCATTGCGAGCTCATCCCGGCCATCGCGCTCGCGCCGGCGAGCATCGAGCGCTGCAGCTCGTATGTGTCGTAGAGCATAAAATAAACTCCGTGCCGCGAGCGGCTTGGTCGCGCACCTAGGGCGGATCGTCGCAAAGTTGCAATGATGCATATCAATCGCGCGTGGATTGAGCGGGCGCGGCGTGGCTGCTAGGCCACAGCATGGGCGACAGCGACGCGGAAGCGCCACCCTCACGGAAGCTCGGCAATCTCGCGCTGATCTGGCGCTTCGCGGTGCATTATCCCGGGCGGATCGCGGGGGCGGTGCTCGCGCTGCTCACCGCCTCGGCGGCGACGCTCGCGATTCCCGACGGCTTCCGCCGCGTGATCGACGGCGGCTTCGGTTCGACGGGCGGCGATATTTCGCGCTATTTCCACTATCTGCTGTTCATCGTCGTGATCCTCGCGATCGCGACCGCGCTGCGCTTCTATTTCGTCTCGTGGCTCGGCGAGCGCGTCGTCGCCGACCTGCGCGTCGCGGTGCAGCGCAACCTGCTCGCGCTCGATCCTAAATATTTCGAGGAGAACCGCCCCTCAGAGATCGCCTCGCGGATGACCTCGGACACTTCGGTGATCGAGATGATCGTGGGGACGACGATCTCGGTCGCGCTCCGCAACATCGTCATGGCGATCGGCGGGATCATCTACCTCTTCACGCTGTCGCCCAAGTTCGCAGGGATGATGCTGCTCGGGCTGCCGCTCGTGATCGGGCCGATGGTGATCCTCGGCCGGCGGCTGCGCAATCTCTCGCGCTCGAGCCAGGACCGCATCGCCGATGTCGGCGCGATGGTCGCCGAGACCTTGGGCGCGATGAAGGTCGTCCAGGCGTTCGGGCAGGAGGCGCGCGAGAGCGCGCGCTTCGGCGGCGCGGTCGAGCAGGCGTTCGGCACGGCGCGGCGGCGCATCGCGATCCGGGCGCTGATGACCGCGGTGATCATCGCGATGATCTTCGGCGCGATCACGATGGTGCTGTGGAGCGCGGCGGTCGATGTCATCGAGGGGCGGCTCTCGGGCGGCGCGGTCGCGGCCTTCGTACTCACCGGCGCGCTCGTCGCGGGCGCGTTCGGCGCGCTCACCGAGGTGTTCGGCGAGCTG
>JACMKH010000018.1 GCA_014380205.1 Sphingomonadaceae bacterium | reverse complement strand
TCCGCCCGGTGCCCGTGCCGATATCGATCAGCGTTCCCAGCGGAGCCCCACTCTTCTCTTCAAGAACGCCCAGCACGCGCGCCATCGCCGCCTCGACTTCGCTCTCGGCGACATGGAGCGACCGAATCGCATCCCAGTCCCCGGCATGCGCCTCGAACCACTCGTTCGCCGCGCTCGCCCGGTCCGCGCGCACCGCCGCCAGCCGTGCCTCGTCCGCCACCGCCCAATGATCGGGGTCGCGCCATGCATCCAATGCGGCAAACACCGGTCCGGTCCGGTCCGCCGCGCCCAGCGCCACGAACACCCAGCTGCCCTCCTTGCGCCGCTCGGCGAGCCCGGCGTCGGCGAGAATCCTGACGTGGCGCGAGACGCGCGGCTGGCTCTGGCCGAGCACCTGCGCGAGCTCGCCGACCGACAGCTCCATCGCGCGCAGCAGCGCGAGGATGCGGAGCCGCGTCGGATCGGCGAGCGCGCGGAAGACGTCCAGCTCGACGTGCATATAAGGACATAAGGATATCTTTATATTGAAGTCAACCGATTTTGGGGCGGGAGCGGGAGCCGTCGCGCGGTTAACGCCGTTCCGGCTTGTCGCGGCGGGCGATTCCCTCCTATCAGCCGAGGCTTGGCCTTTCGGAGTCGCTCGATGCGCAACCTGTTCGCGATTCTCGCGCTTGTCCTGCTCGGCGCGTGCGCGACTACGCAGAACGGGCCCAACGGCGTCGCCGACCGCGATCCGCACGAGGGTTTCAACCGCGCGATGTGGGACTTCAACCAGGCGATCGACCGCGTCGTCCTGCGCCCGGTATCGGACGTCTATCGCGAGATCGTGCCGCGCCCCGCGCGCCGGGGCATCGTCCGCCTGTTCGACAATCTGATGGAGCCCTTCTCGGCGATCAACAATCTGCTCCAGGGCAAGCCCGAGCGCGCGCTCAACAATCTCGGGCGCTTCGTGATCAACTCGACGATCGGCGTCGGCGGGCTCGCCGACCACGCGACCGACCTCGGGCTCGAGCCGACGCCCGAGGATTTCGGCCAGACGCTCGCGGTATGGGGCGTGGGCGACGGCGGCTATCTCGTGCTGCCGCTGTTCGGCCCTTCGACCGTGCGCGACGGCTTCGGCATCCTCGTCGACCAGCTCGCCAACCCCTATCGCGTCGTGCTGCGGGACTATTCAGGGCTCTCGGGAACCGAACGCATCCCGATCACCGTCACCGACGTGATCAGCTCGCGCGCCGAAGCGAGCGAAGCGGGCGTCGACGCGTTTCTCGAGACCAGCGCCGATCCCTATGCGGCGGCGCGCGCCGCCTATTTCGAGCGGCGCGAGGCGGCGATCCTGGACTATGATCTCAGCGGCGCGATGAGCGCGACCGAGGGGGGCGAAGGCGCGGACGCGGATTTCGAGGCGGCCGTCGACGAGATGGCCGAGCCCCCGGCGGACGCGCCGCCCGATCCGGCGCCGCCGCCCGAATGACGGAAATCGTTTGCGCTCGGCGAAAAGGCGCGGTAGGGACGCGCGACTGGTTCCAGGGGGGCATTCTCCGGGGCTGATGTCAGTCGCATATTTTCCTTTTGCTGGGGAGAGAAACCCGTGAAGAAGACGCTTGCATTTCCGCTTGTTCTGGCCGCGTCGCTCGGCCTGGTCGCCTGCTCCGAGAGCGCCACGACCGAAGCCGACACCAACGCCGTCAACGACATGGAGGCCGCCGTCGAGGAGGCCGCCAACGACACCGAGGCGGCGATGGACGAGATGACCAACGATGTCGACGCGATGGCGGACGACGCGATGAACGAGGCCGACGACATGGCCGACGACATGGGCGACACCGCCGAGAACGCGATGTAATTTCGCTTTCTCGCGACAATGCCTTGAAGGGCCGTGTCCGGATACGGGCGCGGCCCTTTCGTTTGACGGGCGAATCGGGCATTCGCGCGCACATGAAGCGCCTCGCCTTCCTCGCGCTGACACTGGCGGGCCTCGCCGGCTGCGCGGGCGAATCGGAGACAGGCCTCACCGCCGACGAGGAGCGCCGGCTCGACGCGGCGGCCGAACGGGTCGAAGCATCGGGGCCTGAGGCGGTCGCGCCCGCCGATAGCGAAGGCAACGCATCCCGGCCCTAGTTACGCCTCCGCGTCGAGCGCGTAGCCGGCGGAGCGGACCGTGCGGATGAGATCGGCGCGACCTCCCGCATTGAGCGCCTGACGCAGGCGGCGGACGTGGACGTCGACGGTGCGCAGCTCGATATCCTTGTCCTGGCCCCAGACCGCGTCGAGCAGCCGCTCGCGCGAGAAGACGCGCCCCGGATGCTCGAGCAGGTGGCGCAGCAGTCGGAACTCGGTCGGGCCGAGCGCGAGCATCTGACCCTCGCGCCGCACCTTGTGCGCGACGACGTCCATCTCGAGATCGGCGCAAGCGAGCCGCTCGCCGGCGAGCGCGGGCCGAACGCGGCGGAGCACGGCGGTGACGCGCGCGACGAGCTCGCGCGGGCTGAACGGCTTGGTGACATAATCGTCGGCGCCGGCGTCGAGCGCGGCAATCTTCTCCGCCTCGTTGCTGCGGACCGACAGGACGAGG
>JACMKH010000163.1 GCA_014380205.1 Sphingomonadaceae bacterium | reverse complement strand
GCGCGAGGGGAGGGCGGTCGCCTATGTCTCGGGCGAGGAAGCCGCCGACCAGGTCCGGCTGCGCGCGCGCCGGCTCGGGCTCGGCGACGCGCCGCTCAAGCTCGCGGCGGCGACATCGGTGCGCGACATCCTCACCACCCTGCAGGGCGCGGCGCCCGATCTGCTCGTGATCGATTCGATCCAGACGATGCACAGCGATCTGATCGAGGGCGCGCCGGGGACGGTGAGCCAGGTCCGCGCCTCGGCGCACGAGCTGATCCGCTTCGCCAAGGAACGGGGGACCGCGCTCGTCCTCGTCGGCCATGTCACCAAGGACGGCGCGATCGCGGGGCCGCGCGTGCTCGAGCATATGGTCGATACCGTGCTGAGCTTCGAGGGCGAACGCAGCCACCAGTACCGTATCCTGCGCGCGACCAAGAACCGCTACGGCGGCACCGACGAAATCGGCGTGTTCGCGATGGCTGAGGAAGGTTTGATCGAGATATCAAATCCTTCCGCGCTGTTCCTCACACACCGTGATGGCGATGTCAGCGGCGCGGTGGTGTTCCCCGCGCTCGAGGGAACCCGGCCCGTGCTCGTCGAGATCCAGGCGCTGGTCGTACGGCTCGCGACCGGCGCGACGCCGCGCCGCGCCGTGGTCGGCTGGGATTCGGGCCGGCTCGCGATGATTCTCGCGGTGCTCGAGGCGCGCTGCGGGCTGAGCTTCTCGACCGCCGAGGTCTATCTCAACATCGCGGGGGGCTATCGCGTGGTCGATCCGGCGGCGGACCTCGCGGTCGCGGCGGCGCTGGTCTCGGCGCTCGCCGAGCGGCCGGTCCCCGCCGAGGCGGTGGCGTTCGGCGAGATCGCGCTATCGGGCGAGGTCCGTCCCGTCGCGCACGCGGGGCTCAGGCTTAAGGAGGCGGCCAAGCTCGGCTTTTCGCGGGCCTTGCTGCCCGCTTCGGTCGAGGCGCGCGAATCCGGAATGCGGCTCGAGGGTTTCGCTTCGCTCGCACGGCTCGTTGACCATTTGCTGGGTCGCGACTAGCGGCACCTCGCATGGACCTGCTCACCGCCCTCGACGTCGTCGTGCTGCTCGCCGTGGGCAGCGGCGCGATTTTCGGCGCATTGCGCGGCTTCACCTATGAGGCGGTGTCGCTGCTTTCCTGGGTGCTCGCGGTGGTCGCGCTGCGCTTTCTCCACGCGCCCGTCACCGATCTGCTCGCGGGCACGGTCGGCACGCCCGCCGGCGCGGCGGTGCTGGCCTTTGGGCTGATCTTCGCGGTGTTCTTCTTCGGCAGCCGGCTGATCGGACGGCGCTTCGGGATCGGCGTCCGCGATTCGGTGATCGGCCCGATCGACCGCGTCCTCGGCGTCGGCTTCGGCGCGCTGAAAGGGCTGATCGGCGTTACCTTGCTGTTTCTGCTCGCCAACCTGCTGATCGACATCGGCTATGGCGGCGGCGCCGAGCGTCCGCGCTGGATGACCGAATCGCACACCTATCCCCTGCTCAACGCGAGCGGCCGGGCGATCGTCGATTTCGTCGAGGCGCGGCAGGCGGTGGGGGAGGGGGGCGAGCGAGGTCGGGGAAACGAAACCTCCGAATAGCGCCGTCATTTCCGTTTTCGCGGGAATGTCGGGGAGGGGCCGCTGACATTCGCTGGCATGCAAGCTACATCCTTCCCATGCCCGCGCCGCTCTACAACGCCGAAATCTTGCGCCTCGCGACCGAGATTCCGCATCAGGCGCGGCTCGCCGCGCCGCAGGCGAGCGTCGAAAAGCGCTCGCCGGTGTGCGGCAGCCGCGTGACAGTGGATGTGATGCTCGGCGACGATGGGCGTGTCGCCGCGCTCGGGCAGGAGGTGCGCGCCTGTGCGCTCGGCCAGGCGTCGGCATCATTGATGGGCCGCCACGCGCTTGGTCGCGCGCCCGCGGAACTCGCCGAGGCGCG
>JACMKH010000162.1 GCA_014380205.1 Sphingomonadaceae bacterium | reverse complement strand
GTCTGGTCGGGAGGGACGAGGCACAGCACGATGGCCGCCCCGTCGAGCGCCTCGCCGAGCGATTCGCAGCCCTTCACCCCGGCCTCGGCATAGTCGGCGAGCTTGCCGGCGCGCGCCGTCTCGCGCCCGGTCCGCGTGTCGTAGGCGCGAACGCCCGCGCTCAGATCGCGGCCAATACCGCGCGCGAAAGCCTTGGCGGCCTCCCCGAATCCGATCGTCGCGAGAGGGGGCGGAACATCTGTCATCGCGCGAGGGTCCTACTATGGTTGAGCGCGCCGCGCTAGATTGTTATGACTCATAGCGGCACGACACATCGGAGGTAGCATGACCGGCAGAGTGATCCAAAATATCGCGCGCGCCGAGGCGTCGGTGATCGACGGGCTCGCGGCGTGCGGCGTCGCGACGGTGCACGAGGCACAGGGCCGCATCGGCCTGCTCGCCGCCTATATGCGCCCGATCTACCCGGGCGCGCGCGTCGCGGGATCGGCGGTGACGATCTCGGCGCCGCCCGGCGACAACTGGATGCTCCATGTCGCGATCGAGCAGCTCGCCGCGGGCGACCTGCTCGTGCTCGCGCCGACGAGCCCGTGCGAGGACGGCTATTTCGGTGACCTGCTTGCCACCTCGGCGATCGCGCGCGGCTGCCGTGGCCTGATCATCGACGCAGGCGTGCGCGACGTGCGCGACTTGACCGAGATGGGCTTCCCGGTCTGGTCCAAGGCGGTGTCGGCGCAGGGCACGGTCAAGGAGACGCTGGGATCGGTCAATGTCGACATCGTCTGCGCCTACCAGCTCGTCCGCGCGGGCGATGTGGTGATCGCCGACGACGACGGCGTCTGCGTGGTGCGCCGCGAAGATGCGGCCGCGGTGCTCGAAAAGGCCCGGGCGCGCGAAGCGAACGAGGAAGCCAAGCGCGCCAAGCTCGCGGCGGGCGAGATCGGCCTCGATCTCTACGACATGCGCGCGCGGCTCGAGGAGAAGGGGCTGCGGTATTCATGACCCGCCTCCCCTGCATGTGGATGCGCGGCGGCACGTCGAAGGGCGGCTATTTCCTCCGCAACGATCTCCCCCCCGACACTTCCGCCCGCGACGCGCTCCTCCTCCGCGTGATGGGCTCGCCCGATCCGCGCCAGATCGACGGCATGGGCGGCGCCGATCCGCTGACCAGCAAGGTCGCGCTCGTCTCGCGCTCCTCCCGCCCCGGCGTCGATGTCGACTATCTCTTCCTCCAGGTGTTCGTCGACCAGGCGATCGTCACCGACCAGCAGAATTGCGGCAACATCCTCGCCGGTGTCGGCCCCTTCGCGATCGAGCGCGGCCTCGTCGCGGCCGGCGATGGCGAGACGCGCGTCACCATCTTCATGGAGAATAGCGGCCAGATCGCGGTCGCGACCGTGCGAACGCCGGGCGGCGCGGTCGATTACGCGGGCGATGCCGCGATCGACGGCGTGCCGGGAACCGCCGCGCCGATCCCGCTCGAGTTCCGCGACACCGCGGGCTCGACGTGCGGCGCGCTGCTCCCGACCGGCAACGCGGCCGACACAATCGAGGGAGTCGCCTGCACGCTGATCGACAACGGCATGCCCTGCATCGTCCTCGCCGCCGCCGATGTCGGCGCGACCGGCTATGAGGACCGTGACACGCTCGATGCCCACACCGCGCTCAAGGCCCGCCTCGAGAAAATCCGCCTCGCCGCCGGCCCGCGCATGAACCTCGGCGATGTCGCGCAAAAATCGGTCCCCAAGATGATGCTCGTTGCGCGCCCGCGCCATGGCGGCGCGATCAGCGTGCGCAGCTTCATCCCGCATCGCGCGCACGCCTCGATCGGCGTGCTCGGCGCGGTCAGCGTCGCCACCGCCTGCCTGATCGAGGGCTCGCCAGCAGCCGCGCTTGCCGACATCCCCGCCGGCGCGCGAAAGACGCTGTCGGTCGAGCATCCGACCGGGGAGATGAGCTGCGTGATCGAGACCGACCCGGACGGCAACGTGGTCAGCGCCGCGCTGCTGCGCACCGCGCGCAAGCTGATGGACGGGACGGTGTTCGCATGAGCGGGCGCGTGCGCAGCTGGCACGGTGCTCCCTCGAAGCCGCGCTTCACGCCCCCGCCCGGCGCGGTCGACGCGCACTGCCATGTGTTCGGCCCCGCCGATCGCTTCCCGTTCAGCCCGAAAGCCAAATACCATCCCGATGACGCCGGCCCCGACAAGCTCTTCGCGCTGCGCGACCATCTCGGCTTCGCGCGCAACGTCGTCGTCCAGGCGAGTTGCCACGGCACCGACAACGCCGCGACGCTCAACGCGATCGCCGCCTCGGGCGGCAAGGCGCGCGGCGTCGCCGTGGTCGATCCCGCGATCGCCGACAATGAGCTCGAATCGCTCCACGCGGGCGGCATCCGCGCCGTCCGCTTCAATTTCTTGAAACGTCTCGTCGACGACGCGCCCAAGGACCGCTTCCTCGATGTCGCGCGGCGCGTGGCGCCGCTCGGCTGGCATGTCGTGATCTATTTCGAGGCCGACATATTGGAGGAGCTCCGCCCCTTCCTCGACGCGATCCCGACCCCGATCGTGATCGATCACATGGGCCGCCCCGACGTCAGCCAAGGCCCCGACGGTCCCGACATGCGCGCCTTCCGCGCGCTGCTCGCCTCGCGTGACGACATCTGGTTCAAGCCAACCTGCCCCGACCGGCTCTCGGCCGAGCCGCCCCCCTGGGACGACTTCGCCGAGGCCGTCCGCCCGCTCGTCGAGGATTTTGCCGACCGCGTCATCTGGGGCACCGACTGGCCCCACCCCAACATGGAATCGAACATCCCGGACGACGGGCTGCTGGTCGACATGATCCCCCGCATCGCCCCCACCGCCGAGCTCCAGCGCAAGCTCCTCGTCGACAACCCGATGCGCCTCTATTGGCCGGACGAGAACCGATGACCGAAACCTTTTCCACCCTCGAATCCCCCCATCTCGAGTTCGCCTTCGCCTGCACGCTCAAGTTCACGCGGATCCAGACCATCCCCGACACCCCCAGCGGCGGCATGCGCACGGCGGTCTATGTCGATGAGGGCCGCTTCGAGGGTCCGCGGCTGCGCGGCCGCGCGGTGCCCAATTCGGGCGGCGACTACGCCTATTTCCGCCCCGACGACACCGCCGCGTTCGACGCGCGCTACATGCTCGAGGAGGAGGACGGCACGCTCATCCTGATGCGCAACCGCGGCTTCCTCTGGGGCCGCGCGCCCGACGCGATGGAGCGGCTGCGCAAATGGGCGTTCGAGGGCGGCGAGCCCGTCCCCCACGCCGACTATTACCTCCGCGCCCAGCCGAGCTTCGAATGCCCGCGCGGCAAGCACGACTGGCTGACGCGACATGTGTTCATCGGCGTCGGCGAGCGGAGGGCGGATGGGAATCACGTGAGATATTATGCGCTGACGTAAAGATCCTCCCCGAGACAAGCTCGGGGAGGATTATTCGGCCGCCGCGCGCAGCATCTCGATATTCTCCTCGATCATCTCGCGCACGCTCCGCGCCGGCCGCCCCGTCAGCCGCTCCACATCGCCCGTGCAAATCTGGAGAAACCCCTCGCGGATCGCGCGCCCGAAGGTCACCATGTCGTCGCTGTTCCATGGGATGCCGCTGACATATTGGTCGTCGACGGGCCGCCGCGGAATCCCCATCGCGTCGAAGATCGCATACTGCGCTTCGTCGTCGACGGGCACATAGTCGATCGGCACGCCCGTGATCTCGCTCATCATCGCGGTTACCTCGGCGAAGCTCTGCAGCTCGGGCCCGGTGATCTCGTAAACCTTCCCCCCATGCCCCTCGCCGGTCAGCGCCGCGACCGCGCAGTCGACGCAATCCTCGCGCCACACCATCGCCTCGCGCCCGTCGCCCGCGTTGGCCACCCATTGGCGCGTCGCCATCACGCCCGGCCCCGCCATCACGATCATCGCGTCGGCGTAATGCGCGTCGCGCAGCATCGTCCATTGCATCCGCGATTCGCGGATCAGCCGCTCGGTCTCGATATGGTCGTGGCGCACCTCGGCGGGGTTGGCGGGATCGTCAATGCCGATGAAGCTCGTGTAGAGGATATGCCCCACCCCCGCCGCCGCTGCCGCGTCGATCGCCGCCTGGTGCTGGACGACGCGCGCGCCGACGCGCGTCCCCGAGATCAGCAGCAGTCGCCCGCCCCCCGCGAACGCCTCGACGAGGCTCGAAGGCTCGTCATAATCCCCCCGCCGCACCTCGCACCCGCGCGCCGCGAGCTCGGCGAGCTTCTCGGGCTTGCGCGTTATCAGGATGAGGTCGGACGCTGGCACGCGCTCGAGCAGCTTGTCCACCGCCGATCGCCCATATTGCCCCGAGGCGCCCGTGAGGATGATCTTCAACTCTGCTCTCCCATTTGCTTTGTAACATCTGTTATCGTGTGCTGGTCAAAACGACAATGGAGACGACGATGACCGACGAGCTTGCCGAGCTGCGCGCCGAGATCGAGGCGCTCAAGGCGCGGACGCAACGCGCCGAGGACCATCTCGCGATCATGAACCTCCAGGCCGCCTACGGCTATTATGTCGACAAGACCCAATGGGACGACGCCGCCGACCTGTTCGCCGAGGACGCGACGCTCGAGATCGCCGCACGCGGCCAATATCACGGCCGCGAGCGAATCCGCGCCTATCTCCACGCGCTCCCGAAGCTCGAATACGGCACGGTGTTCAACCACATGCAACTCCAGCCCGTGATCACCCTCGACGGCGACCGCGCCGCGGGCCGCTGGCGCACGATCATGGAAGTCGGCTTCCTGGGCCGCGAGGCGCTGCGTGGCGAGGGCACCTACGAGAACCGCTACGTCCGCGAAGCCGGCGTCTGGAAGATCGCCCGCCTCCACGCCTTCATCACCTACTACACCTCGCGCGAGAAGGGCTGGAGCGAAGGCGGCGTCCCGATGGGGCGCGAGCTCGCGGAGATAGCGCCCGACGCGCCGCAGACGGTGGATTACGGGAGCTTTCCGGACGTGTATGTGCCGCCGTATCACTATCCGAACCCGGTGACGGGGCGAGGCTATCAGCCGGCATGAGGACCGGCCGGACGTTCGAGATTCAGAACGCGGCGCGCAGCGTCACCTGAAACAGCCTCCCCGCGCGCTCGTTCTCGCGCTCGAACTCGTCGAGATCGCCGCTTGCGCGGTTGGCGAGGATCTCCTCGAGCGAATCGCCGTCATAGACGCGAAAGGTCTCGCGCTTGGCGCGGTTGAGCAGATTCTGGGCGGTGAAACGCAGCACGAAATTCTCGCCGATACGCTGCTCGATGAAGGCTTCGAGATCGGGCTCGTAGTTCAGCTCGACGGTCTCGTCGAAATTCGATTCGAGTGCGCGGCTTCGGCCCGAGAGTGACGCGCCGAAGCTCGCGTCGATGCTTTCGAGCGTCTGGATGAAGCCGATGTTGTAGATGTGGTGGGGCTGATTGTTGAAACGCCGCTCATCGCCGGTGAAGGGATCGCGCGTTTCGCTGTCGAGATAGGTGTAGTTGGCGAACAGGCCCGTGTCGGGGAGCCCGATCACGCTCAGCGGCGCGGAAAAGTCGAGCTCGACGCCCCAGGTCTGACCCTCGCCGATGTTGCGCGGCTGATAGACCTGGCCGGCCTCGCCGTTGGCGGGGTCCTCGCCGGTCGCGATGAGCTCGATCAGGTCGCTGATGTCGCGGTAGAAGAGGTTGGCGCCGAAAATGCCGTTGCCCCACAGCCGGCGCTCATAGCCGAGATCGACGCCCCAGGCGCGCTGGTTGCGCAATTCGGGATTGCCGATCGTCTCGTCCTCGTCGCCCGGCGTCTCCTCTTGGCGATAGGGGGAGATCAGGTCGTAATCGGGCCGGCGCACCGTCCGCGCGAACGAGACGCGGAACTGGTCGGAGGCGGTCGGCGCATAGCGCAGATGGATCGAGGGATTGAGGCTCTCCTCGTCGTAGGAGGCCCCACCGCCATCGCTGGTCACGCGCCGACGCGTGATCTCGTAGCGCGCGCCCGCGTCGATGGTCAGCCCCGCCGCGGGCTGGAGGGTGACGAGCGCATAGGGATCGTAGCGCGTCTCGCGGATCGCGAAGATCGATCCGGGCGGCGTCACCTCATCTTCCTCGCCGTCCTCGATCTCGAAGACATGGTTGGCGCCGTCGCGCTCGGCGCGCAGGAAATCGCCGCCGAACTTGAAGCGGACGTGCTCGGGGCCGAACGCGTAGCTCAGCGTCGCCGAGAACTGGTCGTCGGCGATGTCGAGCGTCTCGCGTTGGACGAGCTCGGCCTCGTCGAGCGAATCGCCTTCGTCGACCTCGACGAGCGTGCCGTCGCGAAACGCCGACCAGCCGGCCGCGAACTCGATCGCGCCGCCCCCCAGCGGCAGCGAGCCGTCGGCGGTCAGCGCATAGGTTTGCTGCTCGATCCGCTCCCGCTCGATGCCAACCTCGTCGAGCTCGAGCTCCTCGCCTTCGAAGGTCAGCGAGGTCTCGTCCTCGTCGCGATCGGTGTCGACGAACAGCCCCGCGACGCGCAGCCGCGCTTCGCCGATGCGCGTGGTCAGCTCGGCGTTGCCCGAAATGTCGGTGCCGTCGCGAACGTCGCTCTGGCGCTCGAGATTGTCGAATTCCTCGTGCAGATGATCCGAGCCCTCCGGAACCTCGTCGCCGAAGCGCAGGCTGATCTTGTCCTTGGGGTTGCGCCGCTCCTGGTAGTTGACCGCCGCCCAGTAGCTCGTCGCGTCGCCGATCCGGCCGGCATAGGCGAGCGCCGCCGAGGGGCGGACCGCGCCATCCTCGTTGATCAGCGCGCCGAGCCGCGCCGAGCCGCCGTCGAACGCGAAGCTCTCCTTGGTGACGATGTTGATCGTGCCCGCGACGCCCTCGCTCGGCTGGTCGGCGCGAGGCGCGCGGACGATCTCGATCCGCTCGATCAGCTCGGCGGGGATGCGATCGACGAAGAAGCTGCGGTCGGCCCCGCCGCCCGGCGCGCGCCGGCCGTTGATCAGGATTTGCGTGAAGCCGGGCGGCAGGCCGCGCACCTGCGCGCCGTCATATTCGAGCACGTCCGAGGTGAAGGTCACGCCGGGGAGGCGCTTGAGCATCTCGCCAACCGAGACGGGCTCGAAGCGCTGGAAATATTCGAGATCGTAGGAGACGATCGGGTTGGGGTCCTCGGTGCGGTTGCGAAAGAACAACTCGGCCGTCACCACGATCTGCCGCGAATCGACCGGGTCGCCCTCATGCGGCGACGCCGCGTCCGCCGCCGCCCCGGGGGCGGGGGCGGCGCTT
>JACMKH010000017.1 GCA_014380205.1 Sphingomonadaceae bacterium | reverse complement strand
TCATCCCGAGCAGCGAAACGCCCACGAAGCGATCACCGGCGACGAAGGCGAGCGCGACGATCCCGCCCAGAGCGGCTACCCGGCCCAGCGCTCGATCAAGCCCGGCGCGCCGCGCGAGCAGCCATCCCGCGAGCGCCGTCGCGATCGCGAGCGCGAGGAACTTGCCGCGCACCGCCGGGACCAGCCGCGCGAACGTGTCGGGATCGCCGGGAAAGTCGGCCAGGATCACGTGGAGCATCAGCCCCTCATATTGATCGCACAGCGCGCCCGCCGCCACCGCCGCGATGCCCGCCCAGGCGATCGCCGCGCCATGCCGTCTCAGCGCGAGCAGCAGCAGGATGAAGAAGGCCGTGTAGGCGGGGATGAAGGCGAGTCCGTCGAGCCACAGCGATTGGCGCATCGCGACCATCAGGCTCGCGCGGCATTGCTCGGCGAACAGCGCCTCGACCGCCTCGGGCGAGCGGACGAGCTCGAACGACACGAGCGCCCCATGCTCGGGAACCGGAATGCATCCATGAATGCCGGGAATCGCCAGGAAGAGCGGCGCGATGACCAGCGCGATCAGGCCCGCGATCGCGCAAGCGATCCACAGCAGCCGCTCAGCGCGCGTCATCGCCCGCCTCCGCCCGCGCGATGCTCTCCATCACCACCGTCCGCGCGTCGCCGCTACCGCCCCATTTGCCGACGCGGACCCATTTCTCGGGCTCGAGGTCCTTATAGTGGGTGAAGAAATGCTCGATCTGGCGCATCACGATCTCGGGCAGGTCGCCGCCCTCGCCGACGTTGCTGTAATAGGGGAAGGTCGTGTCGACGGGGACGGTCAGCAGCTTCTCGTCGCCGCCATGCTCGTCCTCGAGGTTGAGCACCGCGATCGGCCGCACGCGCACCACCGATCCCGGGATGAACGGCGAACGCGCGATCACCAGCGCGTCGAGCGGATCGCCGTCAGGCGAGAGCGTGTGCGGGATGAAGCCGTAATTGGCCGGATAGCGCATCGGCGTGTGGAGGATGCGATCGACGAATAGCGCGCCGCTCGCCTTGTCGAACTCGTATTTGACCGGCTCGCCGCCGACCGGAACCTCGATGATCACGTTGAGCCGCTCGGGCGGATCGTCGCCCGGGGGGATGAGATCGATGTTCATGGCGCCCTCACCCTAGTGTTCCGGCGGCTCGATGAAAACTCTCGCCGAGCGGATGCGCTCGCCACGACGTATCCGCGGCTCCGGCGAAGCTCATGAAGTTTATGGTCTGGAGCGAATCGCGCGGGGGCGGATCCAGACAAAGCAGACGCCCCTGTGCGGCGGAAATTCGCCGTGCGGCGATGCTCGCGCGGAGGCGCGAGGCGGGCGACCGCCAGATCATCCATGTCCGTCCACCCATCGACGGGCCGCGAAAGTTCACACAAAGTTCACTCCAAGAATGCTGTTTCCTCGTCCCTCCGAAGGTGAGGAAGGTTGCCCATGCGCGATTCATCTCCGCCGTTCCCCGGAAGCTCGCGAAGCCGTCCCCATGGGGAGAACATATCATGAACAATGGCGAAAGGCAAGCGTTTTTTCACGGAGCGATCGATTTGATTGAGCCGGCCGCTTCCCAAATGCGCGTGGGCGCAAAAAAGAAATGCGCCCTGTTCCATTTTGTGACACAATGGCGATCGCAAGCATGACCGAGGGAGGCCCTGACGCTGCGAAAAATCAGCGTGCCGCCACATCAAATGGAAGTAAAATAAAGAAAAATACAGACACGTAACGGCAAGATAATATCGGAATAAATTTGCTATTGCATGTCAAATTTCGCTCTTAGCGACCCGGTAAATCGAATTTTGAGTGGAGGAATTTTTCGCTCTCGCCCAAATGAACGATCACGGAAAACACAAGGAGAGATTCGCCATGATGATTCGCAAACGCAATCCGAACCGGCTTGAGCCGCTTTACGACACGATCGTCGGCGACGGCGATGACGAGACCCTCATCGGGACCGATGCTGGCGATCTGATCCAAGGCCTAGGCGGCGCCGATTCGCTGGTCGGGCTGGGCGGCCGGGACAAGATCAAGGGCGGCGAGGAGCGCGACACGCTGGTCGGCGGCAGGGGCAGCGACACGCTGGTCGGCGGGCTGGGGGGCGATCTGTTCCGCTTCGAGGCGGCGTCCGATTCGCGGCCCGGCAAGGCCGATGTCATCACGACGTTCAAGGGGCGCGACGCGCTCGACCTGTCGGCGATCGATGCCGACAAGGGGACTGCGGGTAATCAGGACTTCGTCCATGTCGCGGCGCTGACCGGCGTCGCGGGGCAGCTCGCGTTCAGCTCGGACGGCGGCGACGGAACGATCGTCGAAGGCGATGTCGATGGCGATGGGATCGCCGACCTGCGTATCGAGATTCGCTTCGACGGCCGCGACTCGCTCGCGGGCACCGACGGCGACGACACGCTGATCGGATACGACGAGGGAGAGACGATCACGGGCGGGTTTGGAAAGGACGTGCTGCTCGGTGGCGATGGAGGCGACAGCTTGTCAGGAGGATTCGACGAGGACACCGTGGACGGGGGGGACGGCAACGATACGATTGAGGGAAACGGTTTGGCTGACTTCATCACCGGGGGAAGCGGTGACGATCTGCTCTTCAGCGGATCGCAATTTGGCAACGACCGCGACGACATCGTCGAGGGAGGAGCAGGCAACGACACAATTAACGTAGGCGGCAATTGTACCGCCGACGGAGGCGGAGGAAACGACAGCATCTTGGGTGGAGGTCCACAAATATTCCTGGTGGTAGGAGAGTTGTATGGCGGAGCAGGCGACGATACAATTGTTGCAACGGAAAATGTCTTTGATGTGTTTGGCGGAGTAGGCGACGATTATCTTGTTGATGGAGCTTATCTGCATGGCGGTGGGGGAAACGATACGCTTATCGGAGGTGGCGATTCCACGGCTCTAATGTTTGGCGATGAGGGATCAGATTTTCTGGAGGGAGGGCGCTTAGATGAGACACTGGTAGGAGGTCTAGGCGCGGACACGCTCGACGGCAAGGAAAAGCGCGATGTTTTTGTGTATGAGAGCATCGAGGATTCGACCGCGGCAGCCCCGGATCTGATTGTCAAGCTCACCCGCAACAAGTCTGTCGATCTTTCCGCGATCGATGCCAATGCGAATGTTGGAGGCGAACAAGCCTTTATGCGCGTGCCCGATTTTAGCGGCGCGGCCGGCGAGCTCCGCCTGCGCTACGACAGCGGGCTCAACCGCACCTTTATCGAAGGCGACGTCGACGGGGATGCCGTCGCGGACTTCGTTATCATGACTCCGGGGGACAGGACCGACCACACGAACTTCGAACTGTAACCTTTAACGCAAGGGGGGCCTGAAATGAGCCAGATTATCGACGCCTATTCGCGCTACATTGTGATAGATGCGGCAGCTCAAGCAAACTTTACCTTTACGTTTCAGTATGAGTCCGGGCTATCCGAGATCGTCGTCTACAAGAATGGCGACCGACTCGTGCAGGGCGTGGGCTATACCCTGAATTCGCAAACCAAGCTCGTGACCTTCACCCCGGCGCTTGTGAAGGGCGACTCGATCGAGATCGTGCGGGTGACGGCGCCGCCGGCGGACGGGACGCCGCTGTCGCCGCTGCAGATCCTATTCATGGTGCAGGAGGCGGTAGACAAGCAGGTGTTCATGAACGGCCATGGCCTGCCGCTGATGATTGGAGGAACTGTCAGCGACTCTGCGCTTCTCACCAACGAGTTCCAAACTGCTGATAACCCCCCTGTAATCAAGAAATTGCCCACGGTTCAGGCGCTCCCGGACGGAGGCCTCGCTACCGATCAGGAGGGCGAGAATCCGGCAGGCTTTAACCAAGCCGCATTCCGGACCCAGCACCGCTTCCCCGGGACGTTGGAGGCCGTGAGCCATCCGATGTGGTGGTTTTCGGGCGTGATCGAAAACCCGTCGTCGCCAACTATACAGGAACACAACTACTCCTTTTATGGGCTCAAGGTCACGCTCATGGGCTTCCAGGAAGGGAGAGACGGATACCATATGGCGAATTCCGCGATCAACGTCATCTCGACCACGGCCGCCGGTGTCGCGGTCGGCGATTCGCAGGGGATCGTCTGCGAGGCGCGGCACAATACGATTCAGTCCACGCTGACCTGGCCAATACCGCCCGCGGGCGACATCGACTCGCGATTGATCTTTACCGCGCAAGGCGCGGAAGCGACGCGCGGCGAAGATGGCGATGATGTCCGCGTCAAGATCGTCACGACGACCGGTACGAACATTTCGGTCTCTGACCTGGACATCACGATCGAGTCGGGCGGAACCGGAAGCAACTCCGCTATCCAGGTCGCTGGTCGGGTGAACGCTCATGCGGAGGCCAAGATGCTCGTGAAGGCCGAGTGGAGCGGCAACGGCAACGGGACCGTGGTGGATACCGGCGGCAACTTCGTCAACCTCATGGACGGCGAAAACTGCAACGGCAGGCTGGTCGGCAACCAGACGATCACGCGGCCGCAGGGCATCGACCATGGCCCGGGCTATGTCAATTCTTCGGGACAGCTAATCCTGGCGCATCCGGATGCCCAAGAGGATTACGCCTATGCGGCCAATTCCAACGGCTTTTATCCAGGGTTCAGCGCCTATATCGCGAAAAGCAAGACGGAGCCCAACGACCCGTTTGAACAAGGCTGGCAAAACGCCTTCAGCGCCGACGACAAGTCGATCAAGGCGCGACTGCTGTGGCTTTACAAATATGTCACGATCGAGGTGCCGGGATTCTATCTGAACAAGGGAACCGAAGAAGATCCGGACATCCGCGCGCACGACAGCGTCTGGATGGGGCTCGGCACCGACGAGCCAGCCTCGCCGCTCCACCTTCGCACTTGGGGCGAGGACAAGGCCGAGCTTCGGCTCGAGAACACCGCGCCGTGGGAGGAAGGCGAGGACTCCGAGTTCGCGCGCATCCTGTTCGACGGCCGGGGCCTGGGCGACGACATCAAGACGATGGCGTCGATCGAGTCCTGGGTCTACCACCCGGAGGCCGACAACGAGGCCGCCGAGATCGTCTTCAAGACGAGGAGCGCGGACTATCTGTCGTACAGAATGCACCTGGGCAAAGGCCTATGGCTTGCCGACGTCTCGGGCGGCGACCAAGGCCCAGGGTCGGTCAATGCGACCAGCCTCCATGTCGGCGGAACCAAGGTGCTCGAAGCCGACTCGGTGACCGGAAACGGCGCCAAGGTGATCCTGGGGCCGTCCGCCAACGAAGCGATCGACGGCTCGGGCGCGATCCCGTTCCGGCGCACCAACATGACGGTGACCGGCGCCAGCGGTAGCGCCGAACTGAAGACGATCACCGGCGGCGAGGAAGGCGCCTGGCTCATCATCCGGCCGAGCTCGACGAGCGTCGCCATCACGGTGAAGGACAATGCCAGCGGTGGCAACATACGCTGCGGCACCGACATCACCCTCGGCAATCAGCGCAAGACGATGATGCTGCTCTACAGCGGCACCGAATGGCTGCGCGTGCCGACCGTTTGAGCGCGAACAGGCGAGCCAGGGGCGGCGACGGACCGACGGCCTGACCGCCGCTGCAAATCAAGGGAGAATGGAAATGACCACGGGACTGGGGTCGATAAACGCCGACAGCTATCACGTCGATGGTACCCAAACACTGTATCGAGAAGCAGCGGGAGAGGGTGTCAGGCTGGTCTTCGGCGACCCGGCCACCGCCGGGGTCAGCAACTCCGCGATCGACTACGCGGGTGCGCATATGACCGTGTCGGCGAGCACGGCGACCAATCTGATAACGATCAACGAGGGTCTCGAGGGAGCGTTGCTGGTGCTGCGCGCGACGAACACCAGCGCGAACATCACCGTGGAGGACGATCCCGACAACGGCAACATCCGCTGCGGCGACAATTACTTGCTGGCTAACGGTAAATCGACGCTGGTCCTGTTCTACAGCGGCGGCAAGTGGCTGCGCATTGGCGGGTTCATCCACGCCTGAGGCCGCGCCGCGGGCTTGGGCTTACCCGCGAAACTACGCCTCCTCGACCGGCGTCTCCTTCTTCCGCCTCGCCCCCCCGCGCTTGGCCTTGGGCGGGGCGGGGACGATCTCGAAGTCGAGCTTGCCGTCCTTCATGCGGACGTTGACCTCGCCGCCGTGCATGAGCTTGCCGAACAAGAGCTCCTCGGCGAGCGGCTGCTTGACCTTTTCCTGGATGAGGCGGCCCATCGGGCGCGCGCCGTAGAGCTTGTCGTAGCCGCGCTCGGTGATCCACGCCTTGGATTCGTCGTCGAGCTTGATGTGGACGTCGCGGTCGGCGAGCTGGAGCTCCAATTCGAGGATGAACTTGTCGACGACGCGCGCGACGACCTCGGGCGGGAGATAGGAGAAGGGCACGATCGCGTCGAGCCGGTTGCGGAACTCGGGGGTGAACATCCGCTTGACCGCGTCCTCGCTCGCATCCTCCTTGGAGACGTTGCCGAAGCCGATGCCCTCGCTCGCCATGTCGGCGGCGCCCGCGTTGGTGGTCATGATCAGGATGACGTTGCGGAAATCGACCGCCTTGCCGTGGTGATCGGTGAGCTTGCCGTTGTCCATGATCTGGAGGAGGATGCTGAACAGATCGGGGTGCGCCTTCTCGATCTCGTCGAGCAGCAGCACGCAATGCGGTTGCTGATCGACCGCATCGGTGAGCAGGCCGCCCTGATCGAAGCCGACATAGCCGGGTGGCGCACCGATCAGGCGGCTGACCGATCAGCACGGCAAATCGGTCGATTTCCGCAACGTCATCCTGATCATGACGACCAATGCGGGCGCATCGGACATGGCGCGCGAGACGGTCGGCTTCGGCACACTCACCCGCGAGGGCGAGGACG
>JACMKH010000161.1 GCA_014380205.1 Sphingomonadaceae bacterium | reverse complement strand
TCGCCCAGCCGCGCGGCGAACTTCCGGAGCTCGCCCTTCTTGGTGCACCACCCCCCGCCCACGGCGTCGAGCGTGCGCGCCCGCTCGACGACGGGCTCGGCGAGCCACGCCTCGATCGTCCCGGCCGCCGCGGTCCCGGTTGCCGTGCCCCAGGCCGCGTTCGCCGCCGCGATCCGCCGCAGCGCCGTCTCGCTCACGCCGTTCTCGCAGATCGTTGCGATCGCGCCCTCGACGTCGCCCGCCGGCAAACCCAGCGACTCGCGCAGCTTGTCGCCGATCAGCTCCTCGGGGCCCAGCCTGTCGAGCGCGTCGGCGGCGTGGGTGCTCGCGATGAGGAACGCCTCGGCCCCCTGCTCGCCCAGCCGCCGGCTCAGCGCCTGGACATCCCCGATCAACCGGTCGCCGCCGCGCCCCTCGGCCGCGACGAGCATCGCGGCGAGCGTCTCGCGCGCGAGCAACGCCTCCTCGCGCGGCTCGATCGGGCGAAAGCCCGGCACGATCCCCGCCTCGGCCGGAAACGCCGCGAGCAGGCTCTGCGCGAACGAATGGATCGTCTGGATGCGCAATCCCCCGCCCGGCGCGTCGAGCACGCGCGCGAACAGCCGCCGCGCGCGCTCCTCCGTCTCGGGCGTGCTGGCCTCTCCCAGCGCCTTGAGCTCCGCCCCCAGATCGCCCGGCTTAAGCCGCACCCAATAGGCGAGCCGCGCATGGATGCGGTCCGCCATCTCGGCCGCCCCCGCCTTGGTGAAGGTCAGGCAAAGGATCGCCGAAGGCTCGACCCCGGCGAGCAACAGCCGCATCACCCGCGCGGTGAGCACCTGCGTCTTGCCCGTGCCCGCCGAGGCCGAGACGAAGGCGAGATTGTCCGGTGTCGAGGCGAGCGCCTGCTCGGAGGTGAGGGAGAAAAGGGGCTTAAGGCGGCGGGGCATCAGAAATCCTCCCCGGCACGGGGAGGGGGACCGCTCGCGAAGCGAGTGGTGGAGGGGGCCCTCCCCACGCGCTGCGTCCAGCCGAGGGCCCCCTCCACCAGCCTTCGCCTTCGGCTACGGCTGGTCCCCCTCCCCGTTCCGGGGAGGATGTCACCCCCCGCCCATACCATTCCTCCAGCCGCATCAGCTGATCATATTCGCCATAAGCGAACTCGGGCCGCAGCTTGGCGGCGAACGCCTCGTCCCCCGTCAGCCACCGCGCCGCCGCCTCGCGAAACACGCGCTCGGCCTCCTTGGTGAAATTCTCCTCGCTGAGCGCCCCCTCGCCCCGCTTGCGGAACGGCGTCGAGACATGCCCGAAGCTGTCGTCCTTCTTCGCGAGCGACCAATATTCGAAGCAGCCCGCCTCCCCATCGACCCCTTCGAATCCCCCCGCCTCGAGGATCGCGCCGAGCAGCCCGAGCTGCATCGCGAACCCCTCCTCGACCTGCGCGGGGCTCGGCGCCTTGCCCGTCTTGTAGTCCACCACCGCGAGCCGCCCGTCGGCCATCCGGTCGATCCGGTCGGCGCGCCCGTCGAGCCTTATCCCCGCGATCTCGGCCTCGCCCCGCGCCTCCGAGAGCACCGGCCGCCGCCCCTCCGCGCGATTGCGCGCCATCTCGCCGGCGATCCAGTCGATCGCCTCGAGCAGCCGCGGCTCCCAGAGCGCGCGCATCAGCGGATGCGCCTCGTTCAAGCGCAGCAGCGCGACCGCGCGGTCGTGAAGCATGGCGGGATCGCACTCGTCGATGCGGAACCACTCGTCGAGGATCTCGTGGACCTTGTTGCCGCGCCACGCCGGGCTCGGATCGGCGTCGACCGCGTCGAGCTCGCGCAGCCGCAGCATCTGGCTCGCGTAAAAGGCGAAGGGATCAGCCTTGAGCCGGTCGAGCCGCGTCACCGAGATCGCCTTGGGGCGATCGGCGACGGGCGGCGCGGGCGAACGGTGGCTGGCGCGATCG
>JACMKH010000160.1 GCA_014380205.1 Sphingomonadaceae bacterium | reverse complement strand
CCGCGGGCGCAGGCTGGTCGGCCTCTTGCCATAGCCCCTCGGTGAGATCGACGGGCGCGGGCGGCGAGGCGGGGGCATTCGCTCGCTCGGAGGTCGCGCACGCGGCAAGCGGCGCGAAGCACGCGATCGCCAGCCATGCCCCCCGCAACGGCGTCATAGCCATGAGATATCATGAATGGAGGGAAGGGCGCGAAAGAGTTGTCCACAGGAAGCCCCTCCCGCCGGCGGGGCCTTCTTTACGCCTCGAACGCCTTGCCCAACCGCTCGACCGACGCATGGTGGGTCATGTCCAGATGCAGCGGCGTCACCGCGACGAAGCCCTCCGCGATCGCCTCGAGGTCGGTCGAATGCTCGGGGGTGTGGACCATCGGGCCGAGCCCGAACCAATAGTAGCGATAGCCGCGCGGATCGCGGTTCTCGGTGATCTCGAGCCGGCCGTAGTCGCGCATCCCCTGGTTGGCGACGCGCACCCCCTTGACCTCGCCGGCTGGAAGTGCGGGGAAGTTGACGTTGATCAGCGTGCGCGGGGGGAAGTCGTAATCGATGATCGGCCGCAGCACCCGCGCGCCCCAGGCGCGCGCCGCCTCGAAGGGGACGAGATCGCCCATTCCTTCGCGCGCATAGGCCTGGCTCAGCGCGACCGAGGGGATGCCCGCGAGCGCCCCCTCCATCGCCGCCGAGACGGTGCCCGAATAGGTCACGTCCTCGGCGAGGTTGGCGCCGCGGTTGACGCCCGAGAGCAGGAGATCGGGCGGCTCGTCGGCGAGCACCTTGTTGATCCCCATCATCACGGCGTCGGTCGGCGTTCCGGTCACGCTCCAGCATTTGTCGTCGTGCTGGCGCAGGCGCAGCGGGCGCGTCAGCGTGAGCGAATGGCCCGCGCCCGATTGCTCCTCGCTCGGCGCGACGATCCAGATATCGTCGCTCAAGGCCTTGGCGATCTCCTCGAGCACCTCGAGCCCGGGGGCGTGGACGCCGTCGTCATTGGTGATCAGGATGCGCATGGCGCGGCGAGCACTAGGTCACCGTCCAGATAGGGCCGCAGCGCCTCGGGGACGTCGACGCCGCCGTCCGCGCGCTGATAGTTCTCGAGCACCGCGACCAGCGCGCGGCCCACCGCGAGCCCCGATCCGTTGAGCGTATGGACGAACGCGGTCGCCTTCTCGCCTTCGGGGCGGTAGCGCGCGTTCATCCGGCGCGCCTGGAAATCGGTGCAGGTCGAGACGCTGCTGATCTCGCGCCACGCGTTCTGGCCGGGCAGCCAGACCTCCAGATCGAAGGTCTTGGCCGCGTTGAACCCGGTGTCGCCCGCGCACAGCAGCACGCGGCGCCACGCGAGGCCGAGCCGTTCGAGCACCGATTCGGCGGCGGCGGTCGTCCGCTCGTGCTCCGTCGTGCTTTCGGCGGGGGCACATATCGTCACCAATTCGACCTTGTAGAATTGGTGCTGGCGGATCATCCCGCGCGTGTCCTTGCCCGCCGCGCCCGCCTCGGAGCGGAAGCACGGCGTCAGCGCGCAGAAGCGCAGCGGCAGCTCGGCTGCGGCGAGGATGCGCTCGCGGACGAGGTTGGTCAGCGAGACCTCGGCGGTCGGGATCAGCCAGCGCCCGTCGGTGGTGCGGAACAGATCCTCGGCGAATTTGGGAAGCTGGCCGGTGCCGAACGCGGCTTCGTCGCGGACGAGCAGGGGTGGGGAGACTTCCTCATAGCCGTGCTCGCGCGTCTGGATGTCGAGCATGAGCTGGCCGAGCGCGCGATGGAGCCGCGCCATCGGCCCGCGCAGCGCGACGAAGCGCGACCCCGACATCGCGGCGGCGCTCTCGAAATCGAGCCCGAGCGGCGTCCCGATCGCATCATGCTCGCGCGGGCCAAAGTCGAATTGGGGCTTGGCGCCATGCTCGGCGACCGCGACATTGTCGAGCTCGTCCGCGCCGTCGGGGACCTCCGGTAGGAGGCGGTTGGGCAGCGCGGCGAGCCCCGCCTCGAGCGCCTCGCTCGCCGCTTTCTCCTCCGGCTCGAGCGCGGGAAGCCGTTGCTTGAGCGCGGCGACCTCGGCCATCAGCGTCTCGGCTTCCGCGTCGTCGCCCTTGGCCTTCGCCGCGCCGATCGCCTTCGAGGCCTCGTTGCGGCGCGCCTGGGCGACCTGCAGCTCGGTGG
>JACMKH010000016.1 GCA_014380205.1 Sphingomonadaceae bacterium | reverse complement strand
TCGAGCTCGGCGTTGGTGCGCAGCCCGTGGCCCTCGTAGCGCGCGTTCTGGAGGTTGCGCGCCGCCGCGACGCGCGCGGCGACCTCGGCGGATCCCTCGGCGGGCGGCGGTAGCGTGAGATCGGCGGCCGAGACCGCCTGAACCTCGACGTGCAAGTCGATCCGGTCGAGCAGCGGACCGGAAATCTTCGCCTGATATTCGGCCGCGCATCGCGGAGCGCGGGCGCAGGCGAAGGCTGGGTCCCCCAGGTGGCCGCAGCGACAGGGATTCATAGCTGCAACCAGTTGAACTCGGGCTGGAAAGGTGACGTGCGCGTTGGCGCGCGCGACGCTAACCGTCCCCGTTTCGAGCGGCTGGCGCAGCGAATCGAGCACCGGGCGCTGGAACTCGGGTAGCTCGTCGAGGAACAGCACGCCGAGATGCGCGAGGCTGACCTCGCCGGGGCGGACCTTGAGCCCGCCGCCGACCAGCGCCGCCATCGAGGCCGAATGGTGCGGCGCGCGATAGGGGCGCACGCGCGTCAGCCGTCCGCCGTCGAGCGTCCCCGCGACCGAGGCGACCATCGAGACCTCGAGCGCCTCGGCGGGCGTGAGCTCGGGGAGGATGCCGGGGAGGCATGCCGCGAGCAGCGACTTGCCCGCGCCTGGCGGGCCGATCATCAGCAGATTGTGCCCGCCCGCCGCTGCGATCTCGAGCGCGCGCTTGGCGGTCTCCTGACCCTTGACCATCGCGAGGTCGGGGCCGGGCGCGGGGACGGCGACCTCGCCGGGCTCGGGCGGGCGAATTTGCGTCGTGCCCTTGAAATGGTTGAGCAGGGTGAGGAGATCGGGCGCGGGGATCACCTCGATCTCGCCCGCCCATGCCGCCTCGGGGCCTTGCGGCGCGGGGCAGACCAGCCCGAGATTGCGCGACGAGGCGTTGAGCGCGGCGAGCAGCACGCCCGGCGAGGCGGCGACGCGCCCGTCTAGCCCGAGCTCGCCGACGACGACGTATCCGCTGAGCGTCTCGGCGTCGATCACGCCCATCGCGCCGAGCAGCCCGAGCGCGATCGGCAGATCGTAATGCGAGCCCTCCTTGGGTAGGTCGGCGGGCGACAGATTGACCGTGATTCGCTTGGGCGGGAGCGCGAGCCCGATCGCCGAGATCGCCGCGCGGACGCGCTCGCGGCTCTCGCCCACCGCCTTGTCCGGAAGCCCGACGACATTGAACGCGGGCAGTCCAGGTGCGACCTGACACTGGACCTCCACGGCACGCGCCTCGAGCCCGAGATAGGCCACCGTCGCCACATGCGCGACCATCGAGCGCCCCCTTCCCCTTCTGTTCCGCTTGTGTGGCGCGGCGCGGCGCTAGAGTCGAGCGCGAAAAAGCACCGGATCGGAGCAAACTTGGGGCCTGCGCCGCTTGCCCTTGGCGCGGGCCCGCCCCAGATACGCCGCCATGACGCCGACCGAGCCCATTCCGCCCGGAACCAACCGCTTCGGCCTGCGCTTCTGCCTCGCGCTACTCGGCGGGCTGCTCATGCTGATCTCGCCGCTAGTCGGCGCGATTCCGGGGCCCGGCGGTGTGATCGTGTTCGCGGCGGGGCTCGCGCTGATGCTCAAGAATTCGCTCTGGGCCAAGCGCGTCTACGCCCGGCTCAAGCGCCGGCACCCGAGGAAGGGCGCCTGGGCCGATTGGGCGATGCGCCGGCGCAGCGCGCTGCGC
>JACMKH010000159.1 GCA_014380205.1 Sphingomonadaceae bacterium | reverse complement strand
GCGGCGCTCGCGGCGATCTCCGGGCGCGGCGCGCGGATCGAGACGCAGGCGATCCTCGAGCGCGGCGCCCGCGTGCGCCTTCGGCATCCCGTAGCAGGCGCGATCAATGCAATCGTCGCCGATGTGGCTGGCGAAGGCATGACGCTCGATTTCGAGCCAGGCCCCGGCGCGATCGCCTTCGCACTCGCCGCGATCGCGGCTGACATGACGCACGGCTAGCGCTTGCTCCGCAGCGTCGCCGCGAGTTATCGACGACCGCGCGCGCCCGAGCCTCGCGGCGGCGGAATGGACGATCGCAATGCCCCGCGCCATCCTCCACATCGGCACCGCCAAGACCGGCACCTCGGCGCTCCAGCGCTACCTCGCCGAAAACCGGAGCGCTCTCCGCAAGCGCGGCTTTATGTTCTCGACAGTCGCGGGCAAAGCGAACCAGCGCAGGCTCTCTTGCTATGCGACCGACGATGGCAATGTCCGTGATCTCGACGGCTTCGAGGGCATCTATTCAGCCGCCGACCTGCGCGCGTTCCGCGAAGCGTTCTGCCGCGACCTCGCCGGCGAGGCGACAGCCGACCCCGACGCGACTTTCATCTTCTCGAACGAGCACTGCCACAGCAAGCTGACGCGCGATTCAGAGGTCGAACGGCTGCGCGACCTGTTCGCGCGATTGTTCAGCGACATCCGCGTCGTCGTCTATATCCGCCGCCAGGATGAGCTCGTGGTCAGCCGCTATTCGACGGCCTTGCGGTCGGGACTGACGCACGAAGATATCATCCGTCCCGAGGACCATTCGGCGTCGTTCTGCGACAATTGGGAGGCGCTGTCGCGCTGGACCGGGGCTTTCGGGGAGGATCACCTCCTCGTCGGCATCTATTCGCGAGCCGCGCTCAGAAACGGATCGATCGTGTCCGACTTCTGCGCGCTGACCGGAGTCCCCGAGCTACCGCACACGATGGAGGCGACAAAGCCGTCGCTGTCGGGACCCTATCAGGAGTTCCTGCGCCAGATGAACCTGCGCATGCGGGGTGCGACGGGGGACGAAAGGCGCGCCGAGCGGCGCGAGCTGGGTCGCGCGTTCAGCACGATCGGCGCGGGGCCGGGGAGGCTGCCGTCGCGCGCGGAGGCGGAGCGCCTCGTCCAAAGCCACGGCGCATCGAACGAACGCGTCCGCGCGCGTTACTTCCCCGAACGCCCTACCCTGTTCGACGAGGATTTCTCGGCCTACCCCGAAGAGGCGCCGGGTCCGTCGCTCGATCTCGACGCCGCGCTCGACATCAGCGTCGAGCTGTGGCGGTTGAACGGCGAGGAGCGGCTGTCGCTGCGCGCCGAAGTTGAGCATCTGCGCGCGCGTCTCGCGCTTGCCGAGGGAAAGCCGCGTCTGGCCGTCCGGCTTTTCGAACACGCCCTCCGCCTGCGCCCCGGCCATGCGGGCGCCTTAGCGGGAGTCGGCGAAGCACGGCGCGCGCGTGGTCCTAGCGCTCTAGCCACGCTTCGCGCGGGATCCCCTGGGTGTAAAGAAGCGCGGTAAGATCGGCGTGGTCTAGGCGCGCGTCGGCGGCGGCGCGGGCGGCGGGCTTGGCGCGCCATGCGACG
>JACMKH010000158.1 GCA_014380205.1 Sphingomonadaceae bacterium | reverse complement strand
TTCGCGAGCCGCGCGCGATCGTCGGCGTCCTCGCCGAACCAGCCGCTCCGCCAGATGCCATAGGCGAGCAGCAGGACGATCGCGATCGCGGCCGCGGTCCAGGCGAGCCCGCGCGGGGGGACGCGCGCCGGGTCGGTCGCCTCGAAATAGTCGCGCCGGACGCTCGGGCTGTGAAACGCGATCTCTTCGCGGAAGGCGCGGCCGATCGCCTCGGGATCGAGCCCGACCTCGCGCGCGAACGCCTTGACGAATCCCGTGCTGTAGGTCGGCGCGGGCAGCCGGTCATACTCGCCGCTCTCGATCGCCTCGAGATGGCGCAGCGGGACGCGCGTCTCGCTCGCGATGTCGCGCAGCTCGATGTTGTGGCTCAACCGCGCGTCGCGCAGCGTCACGCCGACCCGCGTCTCGAACAGCGCGCCCTCGGTCTGTTCGGGTTCGTCCATCGCGGGCCTCTGAGCCGCCGCGCGCCGCGCGCGGAATTGCGACCCTCTCGCAGCAATCCCGGCCTGGTGTCAACGCGCCGCGCCGCCCGTCCGGGGGATGGATCGGGTCAGCCGACCGCGACCGAATTGGCCGCCGCCCAGCCCGTAAGCGTGGCGCGCATGTTGGCCGGCGGGTGGGCAAGCCATTCGGCCATTTCGGTGCGCAGCGCCGCCGCGTCGAGCGAGCGGACCATCGCCTTGATCGGCCCGACCGCGGCGGGAGTGATCGACAGCCGCTCGATGCCGAGCCCGATCAGCGCCATCGCCTCGAGCGCGCGCCCGCCCATCTCGCCGCACGACGCGACGGGCACCTTGGCCTCGCTCGCTTGCGCCGTCACGCGCCGCAAAAACCTCAGGATCGTCGGGCTGAGCCAGTCGTAGCGCTCGGCGAGGCGCGGATTGGCGCGATCGGCGGCGAACAGGAACTGGGTGAGGTCGTTGGTGCCGATCGAGAGGAAATCGAGCTTTGGCAAGAGGATGTCGAGCGCCTCGGCGAGCGCGGGCACCTCGAGCATGCAGCCGTAGCGGATCTCTACGGGCAGGGCGCGGCTGTGTGCGAGCACCCACTGGCGTTGCGCCTCGAACAGCGCCTGCGCCTGATCGAACTCCCAGGGCTCGCAGACCATCGGAAACATCACGTTGAGCGTTCGCCCCGCGGCGGCCTCGATCAGCGCGCGCGCCTGCGCCTTCATCAGCCCGTCGCGGTCGAGCGACAGCCTGAGCGCGCGCCAGCCCATTGCGGGATTCTCCTCCTCGCCGAGCTTGTGCCCCCGCAGATAGGGCAGCGCCTTGTCGCCGCCGATGTCGAGCGTGCGGAAGATCACGGGCTTGTCGCCCGCCGCGTCGAGCACATCCTTGTAAAGCCGCTGCTGGCGCTCGCGCTGGGGCAGGGTCGCCGAGACGAGGAATTGGAACTCGGTGCGGAACAGCCCGATGCCGTCGGCGCCCATCACATCGAGCGCGGCGACATCGTCGCGCAGCCCGGCGTTGACCATCACGGTGACGCGGATGCCGTCGCGCGTAATCGGCTCCTGCTCGCGCATCGCGGCGAATTCGGCGCGGCGCTTCTGCGACAGCGCGAGCTTGGCGTCGAACGCCTCGGCGATCGCGGGGGTGGGGCGAACGACGACGCTGGCCTCGCCGACGTCGAGCAGCAGCTCGTCGCCCTCGCCGATCAGCCGGCGCACGTCGCGGACGCGCCCGAGCACGGGCACCCCCATCGCGCGCGCGACGATGGTGACGTGCGCGGTGAGCGATCCCTCTTCGAGCACCACGCCCTTCAACCGCCGCCGGTCGTATTCGAGCAGCTCGGCGGGGCCGAGGTTGCGCGCGATCAGGATCGAATCGCGCCTGAGGCCCATCTG
Organism: Sphingomonadaceae bacterium; assembly: GCA_014380205.1. Classification (GTDB taxonomy): domain Bacteria; phylum Pseudomonadota; class Alphaproteobacteria; order Sphingomonadales; family Sphingomonadaceae; genus Parasphingopyxis. The sequence continues at coordinate 2,728 of JACMKH010000158.1, read as the reverse complement.
CGCGGCGGTACCGAGCTGGCCCGAAACGATGCGCAGCAGCCGGTTCGAGAGATCCTCGAGATCGTGCATCCGCTCCTTCAAGAGCGGATCGTCGATCTCCTGCATGCGGCTGCGCGTGCGCTGCTGGACGCGTTCGATCGCCGCCTCGGCGGTCAGCCCCGAGTCGATCGCGGCGTTGATCCGGCGGCTCCAGCCCTCGTCATAGGCGAACATCTTGTAGGTCTCGAGCACGTCCTGGTGCTCGCCGCCGACGCCGAACTCGGACTGGCTCGCGAGATTGTCGATCTGCTCGCGCATCCGCCGGAAAGCCGAATAGACGCGCGCGCGCTCGGCCTCGACATCCTCGGCGACGGTGTATTCGATCTCGACGCGCGGCTGATGATAGACCGCGTGGCCCCCGCCCATCCCCTCGACGAGGCGCAGGCCCTCGAGCCGCAGCGTCCCCGTCTCGCGCAGCGAGGCCGCGTCGGCGCCCGCGGGATCGATCAGCTCGGCGTGCGCGATGAGCTCGGCGAGCACCATCGCGACGGTCTGCAGCGTCTCGATCTCGACCTCGTCGTAGGAGCGCGCCTCGGCGTGCTGGACCGCGAGCACGCCGACCGCCTTCTCGCGGTGAATGATGGGGACACCCGCGAAGCTGTGGTACATCTCCTCGCCGGTCTCGGGGCGATAGACGAAGTCGGGATGGCTGGTCGCCTCGTCGAGGTTGAGCACGCGCTTGTGCTGCGCGATCTGCCCGACCAGTCCCTCTCCAAGCGCGAGCTTGGTGACATGGACCGCCTCCTGGTTGAGTCCGCGCGTCGCGAACAGCTCGAGCACGCCCTCGCGGAGCAGGTAAATCGAGCAGACCTCGCTGTCGACCGCCTCGCCGATCACCTCGACGACCTTGTTGAGCTTGGCCTGCGCGTGCGTGCGCGACGCCATCAGATCGTGCAGCCCGGTCAGTATCTCGCGCGACGAGGTGGTGGCGTCGTTGAGGCTCATCCCGCGCGGGTATCAGATCATATCGAGCCGCGCCAATGCGTAAGCGGGGCGGAGCATCGCGAACGCCCCCGTCCTCGGATCACGACGAAATCGCTCGCCGCGAGCGTCGGCCGCCGGTCATCGTCGCGATCAGGACCTGCGCTCCCGCGCTGGTCCCGTCGGGGTCGAAGAGCAGCTGCGCGGTCGCCTGGTCGTAGATCATCCGGTCGTTGGCGTCCCTGCCGCCGTCCCGTTGCGGAATCGTCCCGCCGCGAGCGCCCCCGCCGGCGGCCCGTAGACGCTTCCTGTCAGCGCGATATGGTCCTCCGATACTCCCGCATCGTCTCGAAGTCGCCGAAACTCCAGCGGGACGGTGCGCGGATGGGTCGCCCCGCCATTTTTTTCACCGGCTCGTCAATGCCCAAGGCGCATCGTTACGGGACTATCTGTGGCTCCGATGCGCATCACATAGAGGATGAGGCCGGAGTCGTCGGTGACGTCCACCCGCCAGTCTCCATCCTCCCAAATCTTCGCCGCGTGGTCCTTCAAAAGTTCGCCGACGAATTGCGCCATCTCGATGCGCAGCGCGGTCAGATCATCCGTCTCAGTGGCGACCGTGTCCCAAACGCGGTCGTGCGTCCTTAGCTCGATATTGTAATGCGGCATCGGTGCGCCTCCGGGCGGCTTGGCGGTCCGCGCTACGCTAACCGCTCCCGTTCCGCTACCCTTACGCCTGGTTCATGATCGGCCTGGGCCCATCGCGGATCGTCGGCTGCTGCCATGCCATTTCCCCCAGCGTTGGTTGCTCACGCGCGCTTTCGGCGTAGCGTTCGGCCATCTCCTCATGGATGCACTGAACGCTGGGATCGGTCGCCTGGGCCGCCATCTCGCGACATCGGCGCTCGCGCATCAAGAAATACGCGTGGTTGTCGTGGGGCATGGTTCGAGCTCCTGCTTACAAGCGGCAGCTCTCCATTGCTGTCTGTCAGCGCCCGGCTTGCGAACGAACGGGGCCTAATGGGGCCATCTTACACGTTTTGGTTGGGCGGCCCTTAACCCAGATTGTCGCTATGCCTGTTGCGCCCTCTACCGCCGCGGATAGCTTCCGCTACCGTTGCGCCACACGCCCTCTAGCTCGGCGTCGAGCTTGGGGGGATGCGCCACGAGAGCATCACGCCCCTGCCAGCCCTCCTGGACGCCGCCACGCCTTTGCGGCGGAGCCGGGGGAGCGCATCGCCGACACGCCTCCGGGTGATCACGCGCAGCGCCATGTCGCACTCGTTCATCCGCCGCTGGATCATGACCTTGACCGTCAGCTCGTCGGTTGTCTGCCAGCGTCGGGCCGCGAAGCATCTCCAAGAGCGACCGCTGAAACTCGCCACAGAAGGCGGCATTCGGAGCGGTAGCAGCTTCACCGGCATGTCGTCGAAATCAATCTCGCGGCGCGGCGGGGCGGCGGCGATCAGCCGCGCGGGGGGCGAAGCGTTCGTCTTCGATCGACGGGAATCGGGGCGTGGACGTCCATGGCGCGGATGCCTCCCTGAGCCAGCCATCAACAGCGCGATCCCGATCCGTCGACGCTCCGCCCGAACCTCGTCCCCGTCAACCGTTATCCGCGCGCTCAAAAGGCTCCCGCGAATTGCTGGTGGCCGATGAAGCCGACGCGCTCGATCCGGGCGCGTGCGATGTGCGCGAGCAAGCGGTCGACCGTGTCGTAGCGCGCGGCGCCATCGGCGCGGACGCGGAGCAGGGGCGCGTCGGGGTC
>JACMKH010000157.1 GCA_014380205.1 Sphingomonadaceae bacterium | reverse complement strand
GCGAGGCGCGGCCACAGCATGGTGCGGCCGCGCGCATAGGCGCGCTCGCTCAGCGCGCGGCGCGCGACGTCGTCGTTGAGCAGGCGCGTGATTTCCGAAGCGAGCGCGCCCGAATCGCCGAATGGCACGAGCACGCCATGCCCCTCGTCGAGCGCCTCGGTCGCGTGGACATAGGGAGTCGAGACGATCGCCTTGCCCATGCCGACCGCGTAGGACAGCGTCCCGGAGGTGATCTGCGCGGGATTGAGATAGGGCGTCACATAGACGTCGGCCGCCTGGAGATAGTCGAGCAGCCGTTCGTGGTCGGCGAATTCGTCGAGGAAGGCGACATTGTCGGCGACGCCGAGCGTCTCGGCGAGCGCGACCAGTCGTTCGCGATGGCTTTCACCCTCGTGGGCGACGAGGTGCGGGTGCGTGCTGCCGAGCACGACGTAGAGGCTCTCGGGGTGGCCGGCGACGATCTCGGGCATCGCCATGATCATCGTCTCGATGCCCTTATTGGGCGCGAGGAGCCCGAAGGTGAGGATAACCTTGCGTCCCGAAAATCCGAAGCGCGGCTTGATCGACTCGGGATCGGCCAAGAGGCGGTCGGGAACGCCATGCGGGATGACGAGAATCTTGCGCTCGTCGGCGTCATAGACGCGGCGCAGGATCTCGGCGCCCTTCTCCGCCATCACCATGACGCGGCCGGCGCGATCGAGCAGCCGCTCGAGCACGCGGCGCTGGTCGGCGTCGGGCTCCTCGAGCACGGTGTGGAGCGTGACGATGACGGGCGCGGCGACGCGATCAAGCAGCGCAAGCAGATGCTCGCCCGCTAGGCCGCCGAAAATGCCGTATTCATGCTGAACCCAGACAGCGTCGGCGCCCCAATCGTCGATGTCGCGCGCAGCCTCGAGATAGGCGCCGAAATCCTGCTCGCGAATCGTCCGCGCGACCTCGGGCGGATAGGCGATTCCGCCGAGCGAATCCTCCATCGCATAGACGCGCGCGTCGATCTCGGGATAGCTTTGGCGCAGCGCGTTGAAGCAATCGGTGGTGAAGGTCGCGATGCCGCATTTGCGCGGCAGCGAGTTTCCGATGAGCGCGATGCGACGAACGCGCGCGGGCCTCGCCACATCGCCGACATCGATCTCGTCATCTTCGCAATCGCAAAAAAGTCCGGGGGGCAATGCATCCATATGCCCTTAAAAGCACGAAATGGCGAAATGTTCAATATGCTGCACTGCAATATCTTTGCGGTCGCGACGAATCGCCCTCCTGCGTCGCCGAGCCGAACGACGTCAATCGTCCCGGCGCAGGAAGCGCGCGGCAATCTCCTCGGCGATTCGCGCGGGGCGCAGTGTCTCGGCGTCGAGGCAGCACCAGCGCGACTTGACCGTCGCGAGCACCTCTTCGCCGCGACGGATGATCGTGTCGTAGAAGGCGCTCGCGCCCTGGATCTTCTCGACCACCACAGACGCGACGACATTGTCGTCGAGGAAGGCGGGCTTGCGGTAGGTGATCTCGTGCTTGAGCGCGACCCAGAGATGGCGCGCGACATCCTGCGGCGAGGCGAGCTGGCGCCAATGCGCGGTCACCGCCTCCTGCACCCAGGTAAGGTAGCTGGCGTTGTTGACATGCCCCATGAAGTCGATGTCGTCGGGGCGGATGCCGACCGGATATTCGTGGCGGGGGGGGGCTCGGAACAGGACATCATCGTCTCGTGTTGAGGCGGGAGCGGAGGCGCGCCTAGCTTACATTAGTGTCAGCAACCGCACGATACCACCACTCCTCGGGAAAAAGGTTGCGCCATGTTAATCGAGATTCTCAAATGGTTTGCCTCGATCAGCGGCGTGATCGCCGCGCTGATGGTCGCGGGCGATCTCGGCCGGCGCGCGACGGGCTGGGGCTTCGTGATCTTTACCGCGTCGAGCATCGCGTGGATCGTCTCGGGGCTGATGGACGAGGAGGGCGCGCTCGCGACGCAGAACGTCGTGCTGTTCGGGATCAACCTGATCGGAGTTTGGCGGTATCTGGTCAGGAAGAAGCCTCCGCCTGGTTGATCCCAATTCAGAGTCTTTGTGTGACGCTCCTGCGTTCGATGATGGCTTGCCCGTACATTCGTGCTACAGTCGCGCGCGAGGGAAGACAGGGAGGCCATCATGACGCATTGTTTCGTGGCGTTGCCGGAGGATTACGAGCCGGTGTTCCTGTTCGACGAACACGGCAACCGTGATCGACAGGTACTGTGGGGCGACTGGCTGCGTATCGACGAGGAGAATGACGGCGACCCGGATTGGCGCGCGGTGCTCTGGGCATGGGAAGACTTGGAGAAAAAGCGGCGGCTGAAGGTCCGGCGCGAGCACACCACCGATGCGCGTCCGCTCGAGATCGTCTTCGTCGACGTCGGCCAGGGCGACGGCGCGGTCCTGATCACGCCGGAGCGTGACGACAGCGAGCGCATCGTCGTGATCGATGCGGGCGAGGGCGAGCATATGCGCGAGTTTCTCGACGCCCGCTTCAGCACCTACAAGCGCCGAATGCGGTTTCACGCTGCGGTGATCACCCATCCCGATCTCGATCACTACGGCGGCTTCGCGAGCATCTTCGAAAACGGCGCGATCACGTTCGACAAGCTCTATCACAGCGGCCTCGTCGAGCGACCTGAACGAGACGCGTGGGCCAAACTCGGCGGGAAGATCAAGGATTCGGTGAGCAGCCGCGAGTATCTCGCGGCGCTCGTGGTCGACGATGCCGCTATGCGCACGCTGTTCGGCCCGCCAGTCAAGGTTGGCCGCTACCGCTACGCGGGCATGGTCCGCGCCGCAATCGACGGCAATCTCGTCGGCGCGTTCGAGATGCTGTCAACCCGCCACGGCACGAGCGAGGAGGGTGGATGCTGGATGCCGGGGTTCGCGCCCTCCGATCCGCGCGACTATGCGATCGAGATCGTCGGTCCGATCCCCGAGCTGGACGCGGGCGGCGCGCCGTGGCTGCGCAGGCTCGGCGACGCCGGCAAGACCAAGAACGGCCATTCGGTGCTGCTGCGGCTGCATTTTGGCGATTTCAAGGTGTTCTTCGGCGGGGATCTCAACTTCCCTGCTGAACAGTATTTGCTCACCAGCCTTGCGGGGATGGCCGAATGGCCGCGAACGACGGTCGAGCGCGAGGAGTTGGTCGCGCGCGCGGCGCCCTTCGTGCGCGCCGAGGTGATGAAGACCTGCCACCATGGCTCGAGCGACGTCACCGACGAGTTTCTCGAGGCGGTCAATCCTGCGGCTTTCGTGATCTCATCGGGGGACGAGGAGGGCCATGTTCACCCCCGACCCGATCTGCTCGGCCGGCTCGGCAAGTTCGGTCGCGGAGCTTCCCCGGTGCTGCTCTCCACCGAGCTGCAGCGCTCGACCCGCGAAAAGGAGGACGCCAAGCTGGTAGAGGCGCTGACGTCCGATATCGCCAGGCTCGCCAAGACGCCTTCCGACGCGCTGCGCGATAGGATCCAGAAGGATGTCGCCGCGCTCGGCCGCTCAAACGTCGACGTCGACGGCGCGATCTACCTCAAGACCGACGGCAAGCGGCTGATCGCCGCCTTCAAGAAGGAACAGCAGGCGGCCACTGACAAATGGTTCTATTTCGAATACGCCATCCTCAACCGACGGCTTATTCTGAAGCCGCGCAATTGACCGCGCTCAGCCCCGCCCCCGATACCCCGGCACATCCTGCGGCGGCAGCCACAGCCCCTCGGGCGGCACGCCCGATTGCCAGAAGACGTCGATCGGGATGCCGCCGCGGGGGAACCAGTATCCGCCGATGCGCAGCCACAGCGGCTGCATTTCCGCGACGAGGCGCTCGGCGATGCCCACGGTGACGTCCTCGTGGAAGCCGGCGTGGTTGCGGTGGCTCGCGAGGAACAGCTTGAGCGACTTGCTCTCGACGATGGTTTCGCCCGGCGCATAGTCGATCATGAGATGCGCGAAGTCGGGCTGGCCGGTGACGGGGCAAAGCGAGGTGAACTCGGGCGCGGTGAAGCGGACGAGATAGGGGCGGCCGGGGCGCGGGTTGGCGACGAAATCGAGTGTTGCCGCTTCGGGCGAGGCGGGAAGCGCGCTGGTTTGGCCGAGATGGGTGAGAGCCATGTCCCGAGGATAGCCGATCTCGACGCGGTCGCAACGCGCGATTAAGGCGGGGCGACGAATCCCACCCCAGAGGAACCGCGCCCCATGGACCTGCTCGTCTCCACCGAATGGCTCGCCGGGGAGCTCGGCGCGAGCGATCTCCATATCGTCGACGCGACGATGTTCCTACCCGGCGGCGGGCGCGACGCGCGCGCCGAGTTCGGCTTCGAGCATATCCCAGGCGCGGTGTTCATGGATCTCGAGGAGGTCCGCGACACTGGCAGCGGGCTTCCCAACACCTTGCCCTCGGCCGAGAAATTCGCGAGCCGGATGCAGTCCCTCGGGATCGGCGACGGAAGCCGGATCGTCGTCTACGACAATTCGCCGCTCCACACCGCGGCGCGCGCCTGGTGGATGTTCACGACGTTCGGGGCGCACAAGGTGGCGGTTCTCGATGGTGGTCTCGCCAAGTGGAAGGCCGAGGGGCGGCCGGTCGAGCAGGGCAGGCCGCAGGTGCGCCACCGCCATTTCACCGTCTGGGGCGATCTCGCGGGCGTGCGCGACCTCGCCGCGATGAAGGCAAACGTTGAAAGCGGCGCCGAGCAGGTGGTCGACGCGCGCTCCGCCGAGCGCTTCGAGGGCGCCTCGCCCGAGCCGCGCGCGGGGATGCATGCGGGGCACATCCCCGGATCGCGCAACCTTCCCTATGGCGCGCTGTTCAACGACGACGGGACGTGGAAGCGCGGCGACGGGCTGCGCGCGGCGTTCGAGGCGGCCGGGGTCGACATGGATCGGCCGACGGTGACGACGTGCGGCAGCGGCGTCACCGCGGCGGCGCTGCTGTTCGCGGCGCGGCTGCTCGGCAAGCAGGATGTCGCGCTCTACGACGGCAGCTGGTCCGAATGGGGCGCGCGCGACGGCACCCCCAAGGAGACCGGGACGGCGTGAGCGGCGACGGGGCGGATCGCACGCCCGTCACGCGGCTCGTCACCGGCGGGCGGCGCAGCGAATGGACGGGCCACGGCGTCAACCCGCCCGTGTGGCGCGCCTCGACCATCCTGTTCGACAGCGTCGCCGCGCTGCGCGAGGCCACGAGGCGGAACGAGGACGGCGACTTCTACTACGCGCGGCGCGGAACGCCGACGCAATGGGCGCTCGCCGAGGCGCTGACCGAATTGGAGCCCGGCGCGGCGGGGACCCTGCTCTATCCCTCGGGGCTCGCCGCGATCGGCTGCGCGCTGCTCGCGGTGCTTCGGCCCGGCGACGAGCTGATGATGGTCGACAGCGCCTATGAGCCGAGCCGCGTCTTCGCCGAGAAGATGCTCAGGCGGATCGGTGTCGCCACGCGCTATTACGATCCGCTGATCGGCGAGGGGATCGCCGAGCTGTTCGCCGACAACACGCGCGCGATCCTGATGGAGAGTCCCGGCAGTCTGACCTTCGAGGTCCAGGACGTCCCCGCGATCTGCGCGGCGGCGAGGGCGCGCGGGATCGTCACGCTGCTCGACAACACCTGGGCGACCCCGCTGTTCTTCCCCGCGATCGGCAAGGGCGTCGACATCTCGATCCTGGCGGCGACCAAATATGTGCTCGGCCACGCCGACGCGATGCTCGGAAGCGTGACCGCCAATGCGCAATGGTACGGCAAGCTGCGCACATCGGCGCAGCTCCTCGGCCAGTTCGCCTCGCCCGACGACGCCTTTCTCGGATTGCGCGGGCTGCGCACGCTCGACGTCCGCCTGCGCCGCCACGAGGCCAACGCGCTCGCCGTGGCGCGCTGGCTCGCCGAGCAGCCGCAAGTCGCGCGCGTGCTCCATC
>JACMKH010000156.1 GCA_014380205.1 Sphingomonadaceae bacterium | reverse complement strand
GGTCGAGGAGAGCGCGAGCGCGAGGCCCAGCCCCGCCGCGCCGGCCGGATTTTCGCCAATCGCGAGCAGAACGATCCCGATCAGCGCCGCGCAGCCGAGCAGCTCGGCCGCGCCGAGCCCGAACACCAGCCCGCGCATCGCCCATAATCGGCGGAACGACAGCTCGAGCCCGATCGAGAAGAGCAGCAGGATGATGCCGAGCTCGGCGAAGGGCTCGATCGATTCGGGGTCCGAGATGGTGACGTAGAACAGCCACGGATAACGCTCGACCAGCGCGCCGAGCCCATGCGGGCCGACCAGCACGCCGACGAGGATGAAGCCGATGATCGGCGTGATCCGGAAGCGCGCGAACAGCGGGATGACCACCCCCGCCGCGCCGAGGATGACCAGCGTGTCGCTGAGCGCGACCGAATCCGCGTGGAGAGCCATGCGCCGACCTAGCTGGACTTGCGCCGCGATTGCCAGCGCTTGTTATGGGCAAATCGCGAGTTTTCGCGTATCGCGGGCCATGGCCCTGACAGACAGCGAAGTCGTCATCGTCGGCGGCGGGCCCGCGGGGGTGATGGCGGGCTTGCTCCTCGCGCGCGCGGGCGTCGAGACGCTCGTGCTCGAGAAGCACGGCGACTTCTTCCGCGATTTTCGCGGCGACACCGTCCACCCCTCGACGATGGAGATCCTTCACGAGCTGGGCATGCTCGAACGCTTCCTCGCGCGCCCGCACAACCGGCTCAATCAGGCGGGGCTGCGCGTCGCGGGACAGGAGATGGCGATCGGCGATCTCAGCCATCTCTCCACCCCCGCGCCGTTCATCGCGATGATGCCGCAATGGGATTTCCTCGACTTCCTGCGCGACGAGGCCGAAGCCTTCCCGGGCTTCCGGCTCGAGATGGAGGCGGGCGTCGCGCGGATGACCGAACGCGACGGGCGGATCGCGGGCGTCGAGCTGACCGACGGGCGCCGGGTCGAGTCGCGCCGGCTCGTCATCGCCGCCGACGGCCGCGATTCGATCGTGCGGCGCGATGGGCTGCTCCCCGTCACCACGCTCGGCGCGCCGATGGACGTGTTCTGGTTCTCGGTGCCCAAGGCCGACGAGGGCGGCGAGGCGCTGCGCGGCGTGTTCGAAACGGGGCGCATCCTCGTGCTGATCGACCGGCGCGATTACTGGCAGTGCGCGCTGGTCATTCCCAAGGGCAAGGCCGAGGCGATGCGCGCGCGGGGGATCGAATCGATCCGGGCCCAGATCGAGGCGACCGCGCCCGAGCTCGGCCCGCTCGGCGATGTTCTCACCGATATGAACCAGCTCCACCTGCTCGCGGTCGCGCTCGACCGACTCGACCGCTGGCATCGCCCCGGCCTGCTCGCGATCGGCGACGCCGCGCACGCGATGTCGCCGATCGGCGGGATCGGCATCAACCTCGCGGTCCAGGACGCCGTCGCGGCGGCGAACATCCTCGCGGGGCCGCTCGCGGCAGGGGAGGGCGTCGACGGCCTGCTCGCGCGCGTGGAAAAGCGCCGGCTGTTCCCGACGCGCGTCATCCAGCGCGGCCAGAAGCTCGCGCAGGACCGCATCATCGGCCGCCTGCTCGAGCCCGGCTTCAAGCTCGAAAGGCCGCCGCTGCTCGTGCGTCTATTGAACCGCTATCCCCGCCTGCGCCGGATTCCGGGACGGATCATCGGCTTAGGGGTAAGGCGCGAGCATGTAAGGTCGCCCATGTCTCCCCTCCCTGCAGGGGAGGGGCCGGGGGTGGGTGGCTCTCGGCTGGCTCCAACCTTAGCATCGCGCGCGACGAGAGAAACCCACCCCTAACCCCTCCCTTGGACGGAGGGGAATCAGCCCCAATCCGCCATCGCCGTTTCGAGATTCACGCGTATCGCCTCGAAAAACTGCTCAGTCGTCATCCACGGCTGATCGGGGCCGACGAGGATCGCGAGATCCTTGGTCATCTTCCCCGATTCGACCGTCTCGACGCAGACGCGCTCGAGCGTCTCGGCGAAGCGCGTGACATCGGGCGTCTCGTCGAAGCGGCCACGGTATTTGAGGCCGCCGGTCCAGGCGAAGATCGAGGCGATCGGGTTGGTCGAGGTCGCCTTGCCCTGCTCGTGCATGCGGAAGTGGCGCGTCACCGTGCCGTGCGCGGCCTCGGCCTCGATCGTCCTGCCGTCGGGGCTCATCAGCACCGAGGTCATGAGCCCCAGCGAGCCGAAGCCCTGCGCGACCTGGTCCGACTGGACGTCGCCGTCGTAGTTCTTGCACGCCCAGATGAACTTGCCCGACCATTTGAGCGCCGAGGCGACCATGTCGTCGATCAGCCGATGCTGATATTCGATGCCAACTTTGGCAAATTCTTCCTTGAATTCGCTATCAAAAACTTCTTCGAACAGGTCCTTGAACCGCCCGTCATAGGCCTTGAGGATGGTGTTCTTGGTCGACAGGTAGACCGGCCACTCGCGCGCAAGCCCGTAGTTGAACGAAGCGCGCGCGAAATCGCGGATTGAATCGTCGAGATTGTACATCGCCATCGCGACCCCCGAGGAGGGGAAGGTGAACACCTCCTCGTCGATCACCGTGCCGTCCTCGCCCTCGAACACGAGCCTCAGCTTGCCGGGGCCGGGGACGCGATAGTCGGTCGCGCGATACTGGTCGCCGAAGGCGTGGCGGCCGACCACGATCGGGTCGGTCCAGCCGGGGATCAGCCGCGGCACATTCTCGATCACGATCGGCTCGCGGAAGACGACGCCGCCGAGGATGTTGCGGATCGTCCCGTTGGGCGATTTCCACATCCGCTTGAGCCCGAACTCCTCGACGCGCGCCTCGTCGGGGGTGATCGTCGCGCATTTGACGCCGACGCCGTGCTTCCTGATCGCGTTGGCCGCGTCGACGGTGATCTGGTCGTCGGTCTCATCGCGCTTCTGGATCGAAAGGTCGTAATATTCGAGGCGGATGTCGAGGTAGGGCAGGATCAGCCGCTCGCGGATCCACTCCCAGATGATCCGCGTCATCTCGTCGCCGTCGATCTCGACGACGGGGGTGTTCACCGGGATCTTGGCCATGCGGAGCGCTCGCTTGTTCGGGGCAAAGGGGAGGATGACGGATTCGCCGCCGTCTAGGGCGGCGCGCCGCGATTGTCACCCGTCGGCCCGGGCCATATGGTGCGCGCCATGACCGAACTCGAAAAGCCGCCGGGCGCGGACCGCGCGGTGCGCTGGCAATGGCCGAGCATCCACCCCGAGGGCTACAGATATATTGCGATCGCCGCCGCGCTCGCGCTGATCTTCCTGCTGCTCGATTGGGAGATCGTCGCCTGGCCGCTGGTCGGGCTCACCGTCTGGGTGGTGATGTTCTTCCGCGATCCGGTGCGCGTCACGCCCGAGGAGGGCAAGTACATCGTCGCCCCCGCCGACGGCCTCGTCACGCTGATCCGTGAAGTCATGCCGCCGCCCGAGCTCGCGGGGGCCGAGGGGCTCGGCGAGGCGCCGCTCGTCCGCATCTCGATCTTCATGAGCGTGTTCGACGCGCATGTGAATCGCACGCCGATCGGCGGCACGATCCGACGCGTCGTCTATATCTCGGGCAAATTCGTCAACGCCGATCTCGACAAGGCGAGCGAGGACAATGAGCGCCAGCACATCCTCGTTGAGGATGCGCACGGCGTGCGTGTCGGCTTCACCCAGATCGCCGGCCTCGTCGCGCGGCGCATCGTCACCTTCGTCAAGCCCGGCGACATGGTCGCGCGCGGCCAGCGCATCGGGCTGATCCGCTTCGGCAGCCGGCTCGACGTGTTCCTCCCGCCGGGAGTTGCGCCGCGCGTGATCCTCGGCCAGCGCGCGATCGCGGGCGAGACGATCCTCGGCGAGCTCGGCAACGGCGAACGGTCGTTCGGCATCGCCCAGTGAAGCAGCCGCGCTCCCGCCGCCCGCTACCGGCGATCCCGATGCGCGCGCTGATCCCCAACGCGGTGACCGTGCTCGCGCTGTGCTTCGGGCTGACCGGCGTGCGCTTCGCGGTTTCGGGCGAATGGGAGAAGGCGGTCGCGGTGGTAGTCATCGCGGCGGTGCTCGACGGGCTCGATGGCCGGATCGCGCGGCTGCTGCGCGGCCAGACGCGCTTCGGCGCCGAGCTCGATTCGCTGTCGGACGTGATCGCGTTCGGCGTCTCGCCCGCGCTGATCGTCTATCTCTGGTCGCTCCAGCAGGCGCCGCGCTACGGCTGGATTTTCGCGCTCGCGCACGCGGTGTGCTGCGCGTTGAGGCTCGCGCGCTTCAACGCCAACATCGACGCCGACGAGCAGCCGCACAAATCGGCGGGATTCATGACCGGCGTTCCCGCCCCCGCCGGCGCGGGGCTGCTGATGCTTCCGATCATGGCCTGGATGATCACGGGCATCGAGCAACTGAACGATCCGAGGATCATCGCGCCCTGGGCCGCGCTGGTCGCGTTCCTGATGGTCTCGAACATCGCGACGTTCAGCTTCTCATCGCTGAGGTTGCGTCGCGAGCTGCGCTTTCCCGCTTTGGCGGTGATCGCCGTCATGGCGGGCGCGCTCGTGTCCGAGCCCTGGATCACCCTGGCCGCGATCGGCGGGCTCTACCTGCTCTCGATCCCCTTCGGCATGCGGGCCTACGCCCGGGTCAAGCGGCGGCGCGCAGCGGAGGCTTTGCCGCCTGACGAACCCGAAGCGGAGTCCTAGGCCGCCTGATCGGGCTAAGACCGAATCGCAGCCGGTCCTGCCTGGCCTCGCCGCGCAGCGCCGCGAGGATTGCGCCGCGTTCGCTCGCGAGCATTAGCACGAGCGTCGCTACCGCGAGCAGCAAGGCGCCGGAAAAGAAGATGGAAGCGGCGATCTCAGCCATGAAACGTCCCCTTAAGGATTCTGCGCGGCCCAACGCCGCCGATTCGCGCCCGTTCCACAGGTTTCTCCACAGGAGTCGTGACCCGTGGCACAGGTGCGATGAGTTGCATTGTTCGCTATATGTTCTCCGTAGTCAAGCTTGATTTCGCAGCAGCCGCCGCCTAAGTGCCCGCGCATCCCACATGGCGGACGCACATCCCGGTGTCGGAACCTCGGTTCCGATCCTGTCGGCCAGAGGCACAACCGGAAGGAGAAAGACCATGGCGGCTGTTTCCGTCAGCATGCAGCAATTGCTCGAGGCCGGAGCGCATTTCGGCCACCAGACGCACCGCTGGAACCCCAAGATGAAGCCGTATATCTTCGGCGACCGCAACGGGGTGCACATCATCGACCTGTCGCAGACCGTACCGCTGTTCGCGCGCGCTCTCGACTTCATCGGCCAGACCGCGTCGGCGGGGGGCAAGATCCTGTTTGTGGGCACCAAGCGCCAGGCGCAGGAGCCCGTCGCCGAGGCGGCGCGCGGCTCGGGCCAGCATTTCGTCAACCACCGCTGGCTCGGTGGCATGCTGACCAACTGGAAGACGATCTCGGGCTCGATCAAGCGCCTCAAGAGCCTAGAGGAGCAGCTCTCGGGAGACACCTCGGGCTTCACCAAGAAGGAGGTGCTCCAGCTCACCCGCGAGCGCGACAAGCTCGAGCTTTCGCTCGGCGGCATCCGCGAGATGGGCGGGCTTCCCGACGCGATGTTCGTGATCGACGCCAACAAGGAGGAGCTCGCGATCAAGGAGGCCAACACGCTCGGCATCCCGGTCGTCGCGATCCTCGATTCGAACGTCAGCCCCGACGGGATCGCCTTCCCGGTGCCCGCCAACGACGACGCGGCGCGCGCGATCCGGCTCTATTGCGAGGCGATCGCGGCGGCGGCGACGACGGGCAACCGCGAGGGCGCGGCCTCGCGCGGCGTCGATGTCGG
>JACMKH010000155.1 GCA_014380205.1 Sphingomonadaceae bacterium | reverse complement strand
CGCGACGAGGCCGCCGAGCAGCCAGACGCCGACGATCAGGCCGGGAGTCGAGACTTGGCGCGCGACCTCGGCGGGGTTGACGAAGATCCCCGCGCCGATGATCCCGCCCATCACGAGCATCGTCGCGTCGAACAGGCCGAGGCGGCGGACGAGGCGGGGTTGCGGCTCCGGCGGCGCGTCGCCCGGCGCGCGGGCGCTCATATCACGACGAAATCGCTCGCGCTCAGGGCCGGCACGTCGAACAGGATCGCGATCAGGACCTGCGCCTTGGCGCCCGTGCCATCGGGATCGAAAAACAGCGCGCCCGAATCGAAGATCAGCCGGTCGTCGGCGTCCCCGGCGGCGGCGCCATTGACGAGGCGGGTCGGGTCGAGCGCGCCGGGCGCGAGGCCGAACACCGCGCCGTCGAGCGCGACCAGGTCGACGCCGGCGAGGAAATCGTTGATCTGGTCGGCGTCGGCGGCCTTCTTGCTCGCGAGCAGGAAATGGTCGGCCCCGCCCGCGCCCTCGAGTGTGTCCGCGCCCGCGCCGCCCGCGAGGCTGTCCGAGCCCTTGCGGCCGCGCAGCAGATCGTCGCCGTCGAGGCCTTCGAGCTGGTTCGCCGCGTCGTCGCCGGCGAGCGTGTCCTGCTTGGACGAGCCGCGCAGATTCTCGATGCGGACATAGCTGTCGCCGACCGCGTCACCCTCGTTCTTGTTGGGCGATTGAAGATCGACGCCGACACTCTGGTCGCGGCTGTAATCGGCCCAGTCGAGCACGCCCGCCCCGCCGTCGAGCATGTCGGCGCCGTGGCGGCCGAACAGTATGTCGCCGCCGCTTCCGCCGAACAGCCGGTCGTCGCCGTCGCCGCCGAAGAGCATGTCGGCCCCGATGCCGCCCTCGAGCCGGTCGCCGTAGCCGCCGCCGAGCAGCGTGTCGGCGCCCTTGAGCCCGAGCAGCGATTCGGGCTTGTCGCCCCCGACGAGGCTGTCGTCGCCCGTGGTCCCCTGGGTCACGTCGAGGTCGCTGAGGTAGAGCAGCGTGGCGTCCGACGAGCTTGCGGTGAACTCGGCGTCGCCGAGCCGGTAGCCGGTGACCTGGCCCCCCGCGACGCCGCCGCTCAGCGTGATCGCGTCGGAGGTGATGGTGAAATAGCCGCGGACATGCGCGTCGTCCTTCCACTCGACATAGATCAGCCCCGGCTTGACGCCATATTCGAGCTTGAGGAAGGTCTCGGGCGAGAAGCCGCACGCGACATAGTCGCCGGGGAAGAGGTCGAGATCGGCGTTGGTGTCGAGATCGGCCATGAAGGCCTTCTGCGCGCCGGTGACGGGGCCGAACGAGATCAGGCCGGTGCCCCAGAAAACCAGATCGACCGGGCCGTCGTGATCGCCGAAGAAGACCGGCACCTCGCCGGGCGATTCGAAATCCTTCTGCGGAAGTGGCGGATTGTTGTCCTTGACGATGAGCTGCTCGCGGATCGTCCAGCTGTCGTCGTCGTCGATCACGTTGCGGCGGCTGCGCGGCATGCTCATTCTCCCCGTGAGTCGCGGACAATTGGATTAGCATGACGCCCCAATCCTTGTTAGCGGATTTGGTCTGGCATCGCGGATCGGGGGCCGGCTGTGCGCTACAGCACGTTCATCAGCTACAATCACCGCGACCGGGCGTGGGCGAGCTGGCTGCACCGCGCGCTCGAGACCTGGCGCGTGCCCAAGCGGCTGCACGGGCGCGACGCGCCGTTCGGGAGGATCGGCGAGCGGCTGCCGCCGGTGTTCCGCGACCGCGAGGAGCTCGCCACTTCGGCCGACCTCGCCGAATCGGTCAAGCAGGCGCTCGCCGAGGCGGCGACGCTGGTGGTGATCTGCTCGCCCAATTCGGCCAAATCGCGCTGGGTCGACGAGGAGGTCCGCGCCTTCATCGCGATGGGCCGCCAGGACCGGATCCGGCTGGTGATCGTCGACGGCGAGCCGCACAGCGGCGATCCCGCGACCGAATGCCTGCCCCCCGCGATCCTCGAGATGGCGAGCGAGCCGCTCGCCGCCGACGCGCGGCGGGGGCAGGATGGCCGGTCGGCGGCCAAGCTCAAGCTGCTCGCGGGCATCCTCGACGTACCCTATGACGAGCTCAGGCAGCGCGAGACCGCGCGCCGCCAGCGGCGGCTGACGCTGATCGCGATCGCCTCGTTCATCGGCTTCCTCGCGATGGGCGGGCTCGCGGTGTACGCGCTGATCACGCGCAACGAGGCGGTCCGCCAGCATGAGCTCGCCCAGCAGCGCACGCTGACCTCTGAGCGCACGCTCGAATTCATGACCGGAATGTTCCGCGTTTCCGATCCCTCCGAGGCGCGCGGCGAGACGATCACCGCGCGCGAGATCGTCGATCGGGGCGCGGCGATGCTCGAGCGCGGGCTCGACGACGAGCCCGCGGTCAAGGCCGAGCTCGGCATCACGCTCTCCGAGGTGTACGGCGCGCTCGGCCTCTACCGGCGCAGCGACGAGCTGATCCGCCAGAGCCTCGCCGTGCGGCACGACCAGCCCGAGATTCGCGCGCGCCAGCTCGCCGCGCTGGGCGAATCGCAATCGCGGCTTGGCGAGTATGACGCCGCGATCCGTAACTTCTCGCGCGCCGCCCAAATGCTGCCCGAGGCGCGGATCGCGACGCCGGGGCTGCGCGCGCGCATCCTCGCGGGGCTCGGCCAGGCGCAATCGGCGGTCGG
>JACMKH010000154.1 GCA_014380205.1 Sphingomonadaceae bacterium | reverse complement strand
CGGCGCCTCGGTCCCGCGAGCGGCTCCGCCGGCGAGGCGCGGGGCCATCACCGCCTTGGCGACGTCGAGCGCACCGCAGATCGGGCAGGCGACGAGCCCGCGTTTACGTTGCGCCTCGAAGTCCCCGGTCGAGCCGAACCACGCCTCGAAGACATGGCCCGCGCCGCATCTGAGATCGAACACGATCATCGCGCGATATCGGGCGCGCCGATCGGCCGGCGGTGCTCGAGCGCGGGGACGCGGGCGCGGACCTCGTCGACCCGCGCCGAGTCGATCTCAGCGAAGCCGACGCCCCTCCCCTCGCCCATGTCGAGCAACACCTCGCCCCAAGGATCGACGACGAGCGAATGGCCGTAGGTCGCGCGCCCGTCCTCGTGGCGGCCCCAATGCGCCGCGGCGATGACGAAGGCGCCCGCCTCGATCGCGCGCGCGCGCTGGAGCACGTGCCAGTGCGCCTGGCCGGTCGGCACGGTGAAGGCGGCGGGGATCGCGAGCATCGTCGCGCCCGCGTCGCTCAGCGCGCGGTAGAGATCGGGAAAGCGCAGATCGTAGCAGATCGAAAGGCCGAGCATCCCCCAGGGCGTCTCGACGAGCACGGGCCCATCGCCGCTGTCATAGACGGCCGATTCGCGCCAGCTCTCGCCCGTGGCGAGATCGACGTCGAACAGGTGCATCTTGTCGTAGCGCGCGACTATGCGGCCCGTGTCATCGATGACGAGGCCGCGGTTGACGAGCCGGTCCGAGCCCGCCGCGCGGCGCAATGCGAGCGAGCCGATGTGGACCCGCAGGCCATGCTCCGCCGCCGCCTCGCGCACCGCGGTAAGCACTGGGTCCTCCTCCTCGGCTTTGAGGTGCGGCCCCGCCCGCGCGCGATCCTTGTCGAGCAGCCCACTCATCTCGGGCGTGAAAAGCATGTCGGCGCCGCCCGCCTTCGCCTCGGCGATCGCATCAACCAGCGTCGCTGCGTTGCGCGCGGGGTCGATGCGCCCGGTCATCTGGAGGAGCGCGGCACGCACGGGCGTCGCTCAGTCCGCGAGCAGCGCGTCGAGCTCGCCCGAGGCCTCGAGCATCGCAAGATCGTCCGAACCGCCGATGTGGCGATCGCCGATGAATATCTGCGGGACGGTCATCCGGCCGTCGGCGCGCTGGATCATCTCGGCGCGCTTCTCGCCGCCCATGGTGATGTCATACTCCTCGAACGCGACCCCCTTCGCCTCAAGCAAATGCTTGGCGCGAAAGCAGAAGCCGCAAAACGCCTTGGTGTAGATTTCGACCTGGGGCATGACGCCCCCTTTGCGCCCAAAGCGCGCGCGGCGCAACGCAGCCTCACACGTCGAGCGTGTCGCCGCGCACGACGCGCGCCCAGCAGCGGACATGGACCTCGGCCGCTCCCGCGCGCCGCAGGACCTTCGCGCACGCCCTGCTCGTCGCGCCAGTGGTGTAGACATCGTCGACGAGCACGACCGTCCGGCCCTTGAGCTCGGCCTTGTGGTGAACCGTACGCGGCGCGTTCGCGGTCGCGCCTCGCGGCCCATCCCGCG
>JACMKH010000153.1 GCA_014380205.1 Sphingomonadaceae bacterium | reverse complement strand
TGCACGGTCGAGCGGCGCGGTGCGGGGACGGTGCGCTGCGGCGAATAGGATAGGAACGAGGCTCGGGGTGCTCGATCAACAGCTTTCTCCGGTTGAAGGCTGTCGGTCTTGCCACTTGCGCTCTTGTGATTCATAGGCTGTCCCAAGCCGCCCGCGTCGCTCCTGCGGGCCGACGCTTGGGGTCAGGAACATCATGGCGACGGTAACGCTCACGCCCTTCTCCGATCGGGAAGGCGACGACCGGCTAAGCTCGCGCGGCCGTCCGGGCCGACGTGATGCGGACCGCCGGGAACTCCTCGCGATAGTGAAAGCGCGTTCGTTCAAGACCGGCGATTTCACGCTCGCGTCAGGCAAGCGCAGCAATCTCTATTTCAATATGAAGCCGACAATGATGGACCCGCGCGGAGCGGAACTGGTCGCGCTGGCCTTTCTCGCGATCATCGAGGCGGTCGATGCCGAATATGTCAGCGGCCTGGAGATCGGCGCCGTGCCCAGCATTGGCTCGATCGCGGCGTTGAGCTCGACAATGGGCAAGCCGGTGAGGACAACCTTCGTTCGCAAGGCGGCGAAGGAGCATGGCACGAGGGAGCTGATCGAAGGGCTCGGACCTGACGAAAGCCTCGCGGGCAAGCGCGTTCTCGTCGTCGACGACGTCGCGACGAGCGGTGGCTCGATACTTCAGGCAATCGAGGCCGTGCGCGCCGCAGGTGGCGAGGTCACCGATGGCGCCTGCATCGTCGATCGGAACGAGGGCGGCCGCGAGCTCCTGGCGCGCCACGGGGTCACGCTGCACGCCATCCTGCACGCGAGCGATTTTGTCGGATCCGCTTGATTTCCTGACGAGATCGGCGCGCGAGCTCAATGCTCCCGACGAGCTCTGGCGCATTGCGCGCCAGTGCGCCGCGGTTTCCTCCCGCTCCGAACGAGCGGGCGCCTTGATGATGGCGAGCTGCGCGATTGCGAGTCTCGCGAGGCGCTGCGACGGTGAGCCGCTTTCCCCCACGCAATGTGAGTGTATTGGGCAGATCGTAGCGGCGCTGACGGATTGGATTCAATCGGCCCGCGTTGACGACGCCGCGCTCGCCGACGTCGCCCGAGCGTGGAGCAGGCTCGACGAGCCTCTTGCATAAGCCGGCCGGCGCTCTCTCCGACACGCGCCACCTCGATATTCAACCCCGCTCGGCGCGCAGCCGGATAAGCCCCTCCTGCGCCGCGCTCGCGACGAGCCGGCCGTCGCGCGCGAAGATCATCCCGCGATTGAAGCCGCGCGCATGGCCCGACCAGGGCGAATCGGTGGTGTAGAGCAGCCACTCGTCGGCGCGGAATTCCTCGTGGAACCAGACCGCGTGATCGAGGCTCGCGGTTTGGATCGGATGGGCGAGCCAGTTGACCCCGTGGGGCAGTATCGCAGTGCCGAGCAGCGTCATGTCCGAGGCATAGGCGAGCACCGCCTGGTGCAGCCGGATGTCGTCGCCGAGCGGCGCCACCGCGCGAAACCAGGTCGCGTCGAAGGGCGGCCGCTTCTCCGATTCGAGTCCGCGCGGATCGACGCGGCGCAGTTCGATCGGACGCGCGCGCGTCACCCAGCGGATCATCTTCTCCGGAAGCTCGGTGCTCCGCCCGCGCCAGAAATCACGCTCGCTGACCAGATCCTCGGGCGACGGCGCGTCGGGCATGTCGAACTGGTGCGCGAGCCCCTCCTCGGGACGCTGGAAATTGGCCGCCATGTTGAGGATCGGCTGGCCCTTCTGGAGGGCGATGATCCGCCGCGTCGAGAAGCTGCGCCCGTCGCGGTCGCGCTCGATGCGGAAGATGATCGGATGGTTCTCGTCGCCCGGACGCATGAAATAGGCGTGGAGCGAATGCGCGAAGAGCTCGGCGTCGACCGTCTGGTTGGCGGCGGCGAGCGCCTGCGCGATCACCTGCCCACCGAACACGCGGCCGACCCCGCCAGGAAGCCGCCGCCCGCGATAAAGGTTGGTGTCGAGCTCCTCGACCTCGAGCAGCACCGTGAGCCCCGCGACGAGCTCCTCGGGCGAGCGTTCGTCTCGTTCCGGCGCGGTCACGCGGCGGCCGCGAGATCGGCGTAGATCGCGCGCGCGATCTGCTGTCCGAAATCGGTCGCGTCATAGGGGAAATGCTGGACGAAGCCCGCCGCGCGGACATTGTTCGCGCGGTCGACCCAGGCGTGCGTTCCCGCCGCGCCGCTCCATCCGTAGGTGCCGACGCCCTCGCCGCCGGGCATCGCGACGCTGCTCACGCGGCCGCCCGCGCCGAAGCCGGTGGGGATGAACATCCCCGTCATGTCGGTGCCGTCGGGGACGATGTTGGACATAGCGAGCCGCGCGGTCTCTGCCGACATGATCCGCGCGCCTTGCGTCTCGCCCTCGCCGAGCAGCATCGCGAGGAAGCGGTCGTAATCATGCGCGCTCGAGACGAGCCCCGCGCCGCCGAACGGATAGGGCGGCTCGGCCTCGTAGACCGAGCCGCGCGCGGGGTCGGTGACCGTCGCGCGGCCGTCGGCGATCGTGTAGTTGGCGGTCATCCGCGCGACCTTGTCGGGCGGAACTTGGAAGAAGGTGTCGTTCATCCCAAGCGGCGCGAACATGCGCGTCGCGAGGAAGCGCTCGAAGGGCATGCCGGCGGCGACCTCGATCACGCGGCCGAGCAGATCGAGCGACATCGAATAGCTCCAGCGCGCGCCCGGATCGGCGATCAGCGGGAGGGTCGCGAGGCGACGCGAGAATTCGTCGAGGCTCTGGGGGCCGTCGGGGCGCGGCTGCATGTCGGGGCCTAGATGGGCGGGCGTGAGCCCCAGCCGCTGATATTCGGCGAGCAGCGGGCCTTGCGTGATGATCGTATAGCCCAGCCCCGCGGTGTGGGTGAGGAGGTGGCGCACCGTGATCGGCCGCGCGGCGGGGCGCGCGTCGAGGCTCGTGGCGGGATCGGTGAGCACGCGCGGGCTCGCCCATTCGGGGAGGAGCTCGGCGATGTTCTGGTCGAGGCCGAGCCGGCCCTCGCCGACGAGGATCATCGCCGCGATGCCCGTGACCGGCTTGGTCATCGAATAGACGCGCCACAGCGAGTTGGCGTCGACCAGGACGGTGCTGTCGAGCGCGACGCGGCCCGCGGCGAGATAGGTTGGCGGTTCATCGCCGCGCCCTACCGCGACGATCGCGCCGGGGATCGGCTGGCTCGCGACGAAGCTCTCCACATAGGCGCGCGTCGCGGGCCAGGCGCTGGCGGGCGCGGCTTCGGGCGCGGCGGCGCTTCCGCGCGGCGCGGGCGAGCAGCCGATGAGCGCCAATCCCGTGGTCGCGCCTAGCCCGAGCAGGAAACGGCGGCGATCGATGACGAGCTGCTGGGGCACGGCGATTCTCCCTGTGTTGGTTTCGCTTTGCAACCCTACAGCCGCCGCGCGGCGGATTTGCAAGGCTCAGCGGCGCGCGAGCCTGGCGATCGCGCGCTCCCTGCCGATCAGCGGGAGCAGCGCGGCCATCTCGGGGCCGTGATCGCGCCCGGTGAGCGCGCGGCGCAGCGGCTGGAACAGCAGCTTGC
>JACMKH010000152.1 GCA_014380205.1 Sphingomonadaceae bacterium | reverse complement strand
GGCGGCGTGGGACCGCGCGCTCGACACGGGCCGCGCGCGCATGTTCGACGCCGCGATCGATCGCGCGCTCAACGGCGTCACCACCTTCCGCCTGCGCCTCGGCGGCGTGATCCACATCGAGCACGGCCCTGATCGCCGTCTGATGATGTCCGCGCTCCGCGCACCCCCGCCGCCCGCGCCAAAGCGCACAGAGTGCACCTAAGTTGACGGAAAACACGAGCTATGCGTGCAGCTTTGTCGCCTTTGGAGTCTTGAGCCGCAGGGTGCCGCGGCATGATTGACGCGAAGGCGCGAAGAAAGGATTGTTCACGCGGAGGCGCGGAGACGCGGAGAGGACGCGCGTTGCCGCCCCCGCCCGCGTCAGCGGGCCTTCATTCGTGCGGAGAGCGCCGATTGGAAAGCCGCTTGCGCGGCTGGACGCAACACCTCCGCGTCTCCGCGCCTCCGCGCGAACCCCCCTTCTTCCTTCTTCGCGCTTCGCGCCTTCGTGTGAATTGCCGTAGGAATGCGCACAGGATGAAAAAAGCCGCCGTCATCGAGTTCTTCCATCGCCTTGCCGAGGCCAATCCCGCGCCCGCGACCGAGCTCGAATACGCCAACCCCTACCAGCTGCTCGTCGCGGTCGTGCTCTCCGCGCAGGCGACCGATGTCGGCGTCAACCGCGCGACCAGGCCGCTGTTCGAGCGCGTGACCACCCCGGCCGATATGCTCGCGCTCGGCGAGGTCCGCCTCCGCGAGGCGATCAGGACGATCGGCCTGTTCAACACCAAGACCAAAAACGTCATCGCGCTCTCAGAACGCCTCATCTCCGAGCATGGCGGCGCGGTGCCCGAGGACCGCGCCGCGCTCGAATCGCTCCCCGGCGTCGGCCGCAAGACCGCCAATGTCGTGCTCAACACCGCCTTCGGGCACGAGACGATCGCGGTCGACACGCACATCTTCCGCGTCGCCAACCGCACGGCGCTAGCCCCCGGCAAGACCCCGCTCGCGGTCGAGCTCGGGCTCGAACGCGTCACCCCCGCCCAATTCCGCCGCCACGCGCACCATTGGCTGATCCTCCACGGCCGCTATGTCTGCAAGGCGCGGACCCCCGAATGCTGGCGCTGCCCCGTCGCGGACCTCTGCCCCTATCAGCCGAAAACCCCGCCCCCCAAGGCGCGCAAGCCCGCGTCCGCTTAAACTCAGGTTCAGGCGCGATATGCCACCGTGCCGCCAGCTCAGAGGAGACTCGCCATGCGCACCGCCTTCTTCGCCGCCTCCGGCATCGCGATCGCCGCGGCCGCCGCCGCCATGCTTTCGATCCCCTCCGCCGCCGCGCAGGACGAGACCGAGGATTGGCAGCGCGCGGTTCCCGTCGGTGAGCCCGTCAGCTGCGTCCCGCTGCGCCAGATCCGCAGCACCGAGGTCCACGACGACAGAACGATCGATTTCCGCATGACCGGCGGGCGCACCTACCGCAACACGTTGCCCCACGATTGCCCCGGCCTCGGCTTCGACGAGGCGTTCAGCTACCGCACCTCGCTCAGCCAGCTCTGCTCGGTCGACATCATCACCGTCCTCCGCCAGCCGATCAGCTCGGCGATACAGGGCCCGAGCTGCGGCCTCGGCGAGTTCCAGCCGATCGAGACGGCGGAGCGGTAGGTTTTCCGGGACTAGGAACCGCTCACCCTGAGCTTGTCGAAGGGTGGCCTCCCTCGGCGCTTGCTGCTACATACGCGCCCACCACGCACCCGTAGCTCAGCTGGATAGAGCGCTGCCCTCCGAAGGCAGAGGCCACAGGTTCGAATCCTGTCGGGTGCGCCACTAACCAGCTGAAGGACGGAAACACCAGCACTCAGGATCCATGCCGGAATAGGCGGGATGAAACCTTGAGCTGAAATCAAGGCGAACGAAGATGAGTGATGAACGGCATGAATCTCATAACCATGAGTCCGGTTTAGGCGGCATCACAGGGACCGTGCCAAAACTGTTGGGAGGACTCGCGCTAGGCAGCGCCGCGGCAGTCGCTGTCACATTTTTCCTGAGCAATTTCGCGAGACTGGTAAACTTCGAAGCGGATTTCTTCGGAAGCGTCTTGGCGCTCTTTAGGGACGACAGCCCACCGGAGTTTATGGCTGGCCATCCGGTGTTAGTCCCTATTGCTATTGTTTTTGTATTGATATTTTGTGTCATATCTGCAATTACAATAGAATCCATGCAGAAAAAGCTAATTACGTATTGGAACACGACTTACACGTACGTAACAACATGCAGCTGGTTCACGTCCGTTCTCGGGTTTCTAAAATGCCTTATAGTTACCATAGTTTATGTTATTCTTACCGCTGTGCAAATCGTCGTAGTATTCCTGATGTATCTTGTTATACTCGTTAATATACTTGCTGTAGTCGTGATTTTTGGAAGATAGACATACCTGACGCTGCTCAACCCCATGCCGCCGGCCGTTCCCGGTCAGGTAGCCGGGGCCGCCGTGAAAGCAGCGAGCCGCGAGACGGGATTTTATCTCCCGCCCGATCGAATCCTCGATTAGCATGAACCGCAAAACGGAAGGACAGCTCATGCGTCGTCGGGAAACCTCGAAGCTCGCGGCGTGTCGGCGGAGCGCCACCGCGCTTCTCGCGCTGCTCCTCCTCGCCGCCTGCGCGACGGCCCCCGCGTCCCAGGCCACCCACGATCTCGTCATCCGCAACGGGTTGATCCACGACGGCTCGGGCGGCGCGCCCCATGTCGGCGATGTCGCGGTCGAGGGCGACCGGATCGTCGCGGTCGGTGAGGTCGAGGGCCGCGGCGAGCGCGAGATCGACGCGGCCGGCCACGCGGTCGCCCCGGGCTTCATCAACATGCTGAGCTGGGCGACTGAATCGCTGATCGAGGACGGTCGCGCGATGTCCGACATCGAGCAGGGCGTCACGCTCGAGATATTCGGCGAGGGGGTCTCGATGGGCCCGCTCACCCCCGAGATGCGCCGCCTCATGATATCGCGCCAGGGGGATATCCGCTTTCCCGTCCCCTGGACCAGCCTGGACGAATATCTCCGTCATCTCGAAACCAGCGGCGTCTCGCCCAATGTCGCGAGCTTCATCGGCGCGACCAGCGTGCGCATGCACGAGCTCGGCGAGGGCGATGTCGATCCGACCCCCGAGCAGCTCGCCCAGATGCGCGCTCTCGTCCGCCGCGCGATGGAGGAGGGCGCGCTCGGCGTCGGCTCGTCGCTGATCTACGCGCCCGCGAGCTACGCCGAGACGCCCGAGCTCGTCGCGCTGGTCGAGGAGGCGGGCCGCTGCGGCGGCATGTACATCAGCCACATGCGCTCGGAGGGCAACCACATCGACCGCGCGATCGCCGAGCTGATCGCCATCTCGCGCCAGTCGGGCGCACCCGCCGAAATCTACCATCTCAAGCTCGCCGGCCGCGAGAATTGGGACCGGCTACCCGAGGTCATTGCCCAGATCGAAGCCGCGCGCGCCGAGGGCCTTCGCATCACCGCCGACATGTACACCTACCCCGCCGGCGCGACCGGACTCGACGCGGCGATGCCGACCTGGGTCCAGGACGGCGGGCACGAGGCTTGGGTCCAGCGGCTGCGCGACCCCCTGATCCGGGCGCGCGTTATCCGCGAGATGCGCGCGCCGAGCGACGACTGGGAGAATCTGCTGCTGCTCGCGGGCGGCGCCGAGAATGTGCTGCTGATCGGCTTCCGCAACGACGCGCTCAAGCCACTCACCGGGATGACCCTCGCCGAGGTCGCCGCCCGGCGCGGGCTCACCCCCGAGGAGACCGCGATCGACCTTGTTATCGAGGACGACAGCCGCGTCGACACCGCCTATTTCCTGATGTCCGAGGACAATGTCCGCGCGCAGACCGCGCTTCCGTGGATGAGCTTCGGCTCCGACGCGGGCGCGCCGGCGACCGAGGGCGTGTTCCTGCGCAGCAACACCCACCCGCGCGCCTATGGCAATTTCGCGCGGCTGCTCGGCCGCTACGTCCGCGACGAGCGCGCGCTCACCCTCCCCGACGCGATCCGCCGCCTCACCGCGCTCCCCGCCGCCAACCTCGGCCTCACCGATCGCGGGTCGCTAAGGGGCGGAGCCTTCGCCGACATCGTGGTGTTCGATCCCGCGACGATCGCCGACCACGCGACCTTCGACGAGCCGCACCAATACGCCAGCGGCATGCGCGACGTGTTCGTCAACGGCGTCCAGGTGCTCAGCGGCGGCGAGCACACCGGCGCAACGCCCGGCCGCGTCGTGCGCGGGCGCGGATGGACGGGCTGGCCCGACGGCGGCGCGTGCCGATAGCTCCTCGCTGGCGGTTGCGGTGCGCCATCGCTAGATCGCGACGATGAGCGAGCCCGAAGTCCGCCAGTTCACCGTCGACGCCGAGGACGACGGCATCCGGCTCGATCGGTGGTTCAGGCGCCATCTGCCCGAAGCGAGCTTCAACATCGTCTCGCGCTGGGCGCGCACCGGCCAGCTGCGCGTCGACGGAAAGCGCGCCGCGCCCGGCGACAGGATCGAGGCGGGACAGGTGATCCGCGTTCCCCCCGCCGAGCGGGCCGCCGCGGCGCGTCCCAAGCGCGAGCGCCCAGCACTAAGCGACGACCAGATCGCCTTCGCGCAGGGGCTCGTCGTCCATCGCGACGCCTCGGCGCTCGTGCTCGACAAGCCGCCGGGGCTTGCGACGCAGGGCGGGACGAAGACCACCGAGCATGTCGACGGCCTGCTCGACGCGCTCGCCTTCGACGCGCCCGCGCGTCCCAAGCTCGTCCATCGGCTCGACAAGGACACCAGCGGCGTGCTTCTCGTCGCGCGCGGGCCGCGGGCAGCGGCCTTTTTCTCCAAATCCTTTTCAAGCCGCACCGCGCGCAAAATCTACTGGGCGATCGTCACCGGCGTTCCCGATATCGACGAGGGCGTCATCGAACTCGCGATCGACAAGCAGCCGGGAACAGGCGGCGAGAAGATGCACGTCGTCGAGGGCGGGCTCGCGGCCAAGACGCTTTATCGCGTGATCGATCGCGCCGGCAATCGCGCCGCCTTCGTCGAGCTTCAGCCGCGGACGGGGCGCACCCACCAGCTGCGCGTCCACATGGCCGCGATTGGCCACCCGATTCTCGGCGACCGCAAATATGGGGGGGCCGAGGCGTTCCTGACGGGCGGGATCAGCCGCAAGATGCACCTCCACGCGCGGCGGCTGCGGATCGATCATCCCGATGGCGGGAAGCTCGAGGTGATCGCCGAGCTCCCCGAGCATTTCGCGGCGAGCATGGCCTCGCTGGGGTTCGAGGCGGGCGATGCCGAAGCGCCCGCGGCTGCTCCCCGCCCCGATGGCGCGGCGGTTAGAAAGCGCGCCGCCAAGGCGCACGCCAAGGATTATCGCAAGGCGCGCAGAGGCGAGCGGCGGAGCAGGGGAAGCCGCTGATGCATCCCAATCCGCGTTTCCACTGGCGGGATCGCGAGGCGATGCGCGCCTTCGTGCGCGATATCGCGTTCGGCGCGCTGTTCGTCCCAACACGCGACGGGCCCGGCGTCGCGCACGTGCCGGTCGTGTTCGAGAGCGATGAGACGCTGGGGTTGCACCTCGCGCGCGCCAACCGGATCGCGCGCCATCTCGACGGCGCGATCGCGCTGTTCGTCGTCCAGGGGCCCCACGCCTATATCAGCCCCGACTGGTACGGCCTCGGCCCCGACGAAGTGCCGACCTGGAACTATCTCGCGGTCGAGCTGGAGGGCGAGCTCGAGGCGCTGACGCGCGACGAGCTCGCCGCGCAGATCGACCGGCTCGCCCACGAGCACGAGCGCCGCCTCGCGCCCAAGCCCGAATGGACGCGCGCCAAGGCCGATCCCGCCCGAATTGACAGAATGCTCGACGCGATCCTCGGCTTTCGCCTGACCATCGCCGTGTGGCGCGGCACGATCAAGCTCGGCCAGAACAAGCCCGAGGCCGCGCGCGATGCGGTGGCGGCCGCGCTCGGGGCCCAGGGCGGGCACGAGATCGCGCGCCTCACGCGCGAGGCGCGGTGAACCGCCTCGCCATCTTCGATTGCGACGGGACGCTGGTCGACAGCCAGGCGAACATCTGCGACGCGATGGAGAAGGCCTTCGCGGCCGCGCGGCTCGATCCTCCGGCGCGCGACTCGACCCGGCGCATCGTAGGCTTGAGCCTCGTAGAGGCGATGCGCGCGCTGCTTCCGGAGGGCGAGGACGCGCTCCACGCTGCGCTCGCCGAGGACTACAAGCGCGCGTTCCAGGCGATGCGCGGCGCGGGCGTCGTCCACGAGCCGCTGTTCGAGGGTGTCGCCGAGTGCCTCGATGCGCTCGCCGCGCAAGGCTGGCTGCTCGGCGTCGCGACGGGCAAATCCGATCGCGGGCTCGCCGCGGTGCTCGACGCGCATGGCCTTGCCGGCCGCTTCGCCGCGCTCCACACCGCCGACCGCCATCCCTCCAAGCCGCATCCCTCGATGATCGAGGCGTGCATCGCCGACGCGCGCGCGGCGCCCGAAACCACCGTGATGATCGGCGACACGAGCTGGGACATCGCGATGGCGAGGGCCGCAGGCGTATTGGCGATCGGCGTCGCCTGGGGCTATCACGCGCACGACGAATTGCGCGCGGAGGGCGCCGACTGGGTCGCCGATCATCCGAGCGCGATCCCGCCATGGCTGGAGAGCAGATATGATTCCTGATGACGGGCTCACTCCCGAGCAACGCGAACAGCTCGCCAAATCGCGCTATCACACGCTCGTGCTGGTCCAGTTCGTCGGCGTGCTGCTGATGATCCTCGGCATGTGGATCTGGGCAGGCGACATCCTGCGCGAAGGCGGCTGGCCGCTGGCCGGCGCGCCGCTGGTCGTGATCGGCGCGTTCGAATCGCTGCTGTTGCCCAAGCTACTCGCCAAGCGCTGGAGGAGCCCGCGCGAGCCATGAAGCGCTTCTATCGTCAGGCCGAGGCGACCGCCGCCGGCGCGGGCTGGGGCGTCGCGCTCGACGGCAACCCGACGCTGCCGCCCTTCCCCCGCCCGTTCGCGGTGCCGACGCGCGCGCTCGCCGAAGCGATCGCCGCCGAATGGAACGCGCAGGGGGAGGTGGTCGACCCGCACTCGATGCTGCTCAATGGTCTCGCCAATTCCGCGATCGACGTGATCGCGCCCGACCGCCCATATTTCGTCAATGAGTACGCAGCATATGGCGGGACCGATCTGCTCTGCTACCGCGCCGCGCAGCCGGCCGAGCTCGTCGCGCGCCAGGCGCGGGCCTGGGATCCGCTGCTCGACTGGGCGAGACGGCGCTTCGACATCAAGTTCGAGGTGGTCACGGGCATCGTCCACCGGCCGCAGCCCGCGGCGACGATCGAGCGGCTGACGCGCGAGGTCGCCGCGCTCGATCCCTTCCGCCTCGCCGCGCTCGCCCCGCTGGTCAAGCTCGGCGGCTCGCTCGTCGCCGCGCTTGCGCTGACCGAAGGCGCGTTCGAGGAGGACGAGGTCTGGGCGGCGGTCAACCTCGACGAGGAATGGCAGATGCAGCAATGGGGCGAGATGCCCGAAGCGATCGCCGCGCTCGGCGAGCGCCGGCGCAATTTCGCGGCGGCGATCCGCATGTGGCGGCTGCTCGATCAGGCTTGAGCCTGCGCGCCGCTTGGCCCGCCGCCCCGATTCATGCCAAGACGATCGCGCATCGAGGGGGGACCACTTGCCGCTGATCCATCGCTTCGCCGATCCCGAGATCGAGGCGCGCTATGTCGAGAGCGAGCGCGCCGCGCGCGTGCCGGCGAGCCGCGCGCTGATCGTGATCGGGATCGCCACTTTCGTCTCATACATCACGTTGAACCCGCTCCATTTCCCGCGCGAAGGCGTGATCGACTACAGCATCGCGGCGGGGATGTTCGTCGGGGTGCTCGGCGGCTTCTACGCGCTGCTCGGCACGCGCTACTATCTGCGCCACGGCTGGACCGACCTCGCGCTGTTCAGCCTACTCACCGTCGCGATGGCGATGCTGATCGAGGCGCTCGCCGATCAAGCCGCGCTCACCGGAATCTCGCGCTTCGGCATGGCGGTGATCAACATGGGGATCCTCGTGGTGTTCGCGGGGATCGGCTTCGTCGCGACGGTGCGGCTCTATCTGATCTGGGCCGGCGCCATCCTCGCGCTCTACCTGCTGTTCCTCGCGCTCTCCGAGGGCGCGTTCATCGCCAAGCTCTACACGCTAACCAATTTCAGCACTTTCTTCGTGTTCGCGAGCTATGTGAACTGGGACATCGACCGGCGCGCGCGGGGCGGCTTCGCGGCCAATCTCGCGCTCGACGCCGAGCGCGCGAAAACCGAGGAGCTGCTCTACAACGTCCTGCCGCGCGAGGTTGCGGCGCGGCTGCGCGCGGGCGAGACCGTCGCCGACGCCTTCTCCGACGTCTCGGTGATCTTCGTCGACATCGTCGGCTTCTCACAGCTCGCGCGAACGCTGTCGGCGGGGCATCTCGTCAAGACGCTCAACCGCTTCTTCTCGATCGCCGACGAATGCGTCGCGCAATGCGGCGTCGAGAAGGTCAAGACGATCGGCGACGCCTATCTCGCCGTCTCGGGCGGAACCGCCTCGTCGGGGAGCGGCGCCGAGGCCGCGCTCGCCTTCGGGCGCGCGCTGATCGAGCGGATGAAGGCGGTGGCGGCCGAGACGGGAATCGATGTCCGGCTCCGCATCGGCATCCACTCGGGCCCGGTGGTCGGCGGCGTGGTGGGCACCAACCGGCTCGCCTATGATTATTGGGGCGACACGATGAACGTCGCCAGCCGGATCGAGGGGATCGCCGAGCCCAACGGCATCGCGGTCTCTGCGGCGACCTACTACCAGACCTGCGCGGGCAACGCCTATGGGCCGGCCGAAACGCTGACGCTCAAGGGGATCGGCGAGACCGCGGTCTATCGGCTGGTGATGTAATCCTTCCGAACGCGCGCTTGCCACTCCGCGCGTCTGCGATAAGAGTCGCGCGCTATGGCTGATTTCGGCGGCGATCTGGCCGAGGCGCGGCGCGCGCTCGGCGAGGGGCGGCTCGGCGACGCCGAGACCGGGCTGCGACGGCTGCTCAGCGAGCGCCCCGAGGATCTGACGCTCGCGCATCTCGCCGCGCAAATCCTGAAGCGCCAGGGACGGCGCGAACAAGCGCGGATCGCTTATGAGCGCGCGCTCGCCGGGCGCCCGCGCGATGCGGCGCTTCACGCCGAATATGCGAGCCTGCTGGACGATCTCGGCGAGGGCGAGGCATCGGTCGCCGCCTATGACCGCGCGCTCGCGCTCGCTCCGGGGCTGGTCGACGCCGCGATCGACCGCGCGATCGTGATAACGCGGCGGATCGACCGGCGGCGCGGGCTCGACGCGCTCCGCGCGGTTGCCGAGGCCAATC
>JACMKH010000151.1 GCA_014380205.1 Sphingomonadaceae bacterium | reverse complement strand
TTCGCCCGTCCGACCACGCCGTCTCGATCAGCCCGCGCAGATGCGCGCCCACCCCCGCCAGCCCCGCGCCGGGCCTCGGTCCGCGCAGCGCCATGTCGAGCGCACGAGCCTCGTCGAGCCACTTCAGCCGATCCTCGCCCATCCGCACGAGCGGGTGCTTGAGCAGCGCGAGCAACTGCACGGGGGCGAACCGCGCCGCCGCCGCCTCGGCGATCGCGAGCAGCAGCGTTCCCGCGGGCAATTCGGCAAGCGGCCGCCCCGCCGAATCGT
The DNA here is from genome assembly GCA_014380205.1 of Sphingomonadaceae bacterium. Lineage (GTDB taxonomy): Bacteria > Pseudomonadota > Alphaproteobacteria > Sphingomonadales > Sphingomonadaceae > Parasphingopyxis. The sequence continues at coordinate 4,948 of JACMKH010000151.1, read as the reverse complement.
CGGCGTCGATTCCCCAGCGTTTGAGATGCGCCGCGACCCGCCGCGCGAGCCCACGATCGGGCGTCACCAGAGCCGCTGTCCGCCCCTCACTCTCGATCGCTTCGCGGATCGCGAGCGCAATGGTCTGCGCCTCCTCGGCGGGCTGCGCGAGCACCAGCCCGCGCACGCCGGTGACCCTTCGTGCGCGTTTCGACAACTTGTCCCACCGGTCGGTAAACTCGGCCGGGGCCATCGCATGGCCGATCGCGCGGCTCCGCGCGGCCGGCGCGTCGCGCCCGCCGCCATGACGCCACACCGCGACTTCGCCCCGCGCGACCCCCATCCGGTCGAGCAGCAGCTTGAACTGGAACTGCGGATGCGTCTCGATGGAGCGCGGACGGAAGCCGGTTTCGGGATCGCGCTCGAACGGCCCCAGCGCCTCCCACTCGTCCTCGTCCATCGCGAGATCGAGAGCGGGGAGCACGACCATCCCGTCGGCCATGAACGCCACCGTCCGCTGCACCGCCGCGATGGCGGGCGCGGTGCTCGTGATCCCCGCCGCGACCACGAAGCCCGGCGACGGCGCCTCGGCCCACCGCCCCGCGATCCGCCGCAGCAGCAGATTGCGACGATGTGTTAGGTCGATCTTGTCAATTCTTGCAAGCTCTTCCGGCCATTTGCTCAGAACGATTTCAAGTTCGGCCAGCGAGCTTTTCCAGTGCTCGGACAGATTCGGATCGACCGCCGAAAGCACATCATGCGCGGCAACTTCCTCAACTTGTAGCTGATCCAGCATCCGCCCCAACTCGCCCGCCAGCCGCACCGCTTCCGCCGCTTCGATCGGTTCGTCGCGCATCATGCGCACCTGCTGGACGAGGTTCGCGAGCCGCATCCGCCGCTCCATCGCGTCGATCGCGGGCGGAATCGGCTCGGCCGCGCCGATGGGGTCGAGCGCGCTCCCCAGCGCCTCGTCGAGCTCGGGATCGCCGATGATCACGAGCCGCGGCAGCAGCAGCCCGCCCTCGGCGCGCCGCACGAAGGCGTCGGTCAGCGCGGTTTTCGCGCGGCTGTTGGGAAGCAGCACGATCCCCCGCGCCAGCGCCATGGGGTCGCGATGCTGTCTGAGCAGCCCCGCCGCGAGCGCGTTGGCGAAGGGCCTGTGCGGCGGGATGGTGAAGACGCGCGGGCGCGGCGCCTCAGGCATCCGCGAGCATCGCCTCGGTCGCTTTGATCGCGGGCGGCGTGCCGACATCGAACCACAGCCCCTGATGCGTGAGCCCGAACGCGCGCCCCGCCGCGATCGCGCGGTCCCACAGCAGATTGGTCGAGAACGGCCCCTCGGGCGCATCGGCGAACAGCCGCTTCGAGACCAGCTGGAGCCCCGCGAACACGAAGGGCGCGACCTTGCCGCGCCCGCGCCGCCTGATCCGCCCGAGCGCGTCCATGTGAAAATCGCCGCGCCCACCGTGGAAGTTCGCGCGCGCGAGCGGGACAAGCAGCAGCAGCGCGTCCATCGCCCCCTCGTCCCAGCGCGCCGCGAGCGCGCGCAGCGACTCGGTCGGCCCGTCGACCCACAGCACGTCGCTGTTGACGACATAGAAGGTCTCGGCCCCGATCAGCGGCAGCGCCTTGACCACCCCGCCCCCCGTCTCGAGCAGCCGCGCGCGCTCGTCGGAGACCGCGATCTCCATATCGCCCCCGCGCGCCGCGAGATGCGCCTCGAGCGCGTCGGCGAGATAATGGACGTTGACCACGGCACGCTGGACGCCGCCGGCGCGGAGCCGGTCGAGCGTGTGATCGAGCAGCGGCTGCCCCGCCACCCCGATCAACGCCTTGGGCGTCGCCGCCGTGAGCGGCCGCATCCGCTTGCCCAGCCCCGCCGCGAGCACCATCGCGGTGTCGAAGCGCGCGCTCATTCGACGAGCTCGCCGCGCCACGCCGCCGCGCGCTTGGCGTTGGGCACGTTCGCCGAAAACCACGCCGCGACCGGCGCAAGCGCGGGATGCCTGAGGTCGCGCTCGAGATATTTCCACACGCGCGGCTGGTAGGAGAGGTAGCGCGGCTTGCCGTCGCGCCGCCACAGCCGCGTGAAGATGCCCAAAATCTTGGCGTTCCGCTGCGCGCCGAGGATCGCATAGGCCGCCTCGAAGCCCGGTCCGTCCTCGATTGCGGCGGTGCGGCGGTAGTGCGCGATCATCTTCGCCTCGAGCTCGCGGGGGACGTCGCGCCGCGCGTCCTGGAGCAGCGAGACGAGATCATAGGCGGGGTGCCCCGCGAGCGCGTCCTGGAAGTCGAGCAGCCCGAGCGAGCCGATCCCGTGGCGCCCCTCGAGCAGCATCAGATTCTCGGCATGATAGTCGCGCAGCACGGTGACCGGCTCGGCAAGATCGAGCACGGGCTTCAGCGTCTTGGCCCAGGCCTTCTCATAGCCATCGGCATCGACGCTGAGATCGAGCGCGGGTGCATACCATTCGGTGAACAGCCCCGCCTCGCGCTGATATTCGGCGAGCGTGTAGGGCGGCAGGTCGCCTGCCGGCGAGCGGTGGAGCACCCCGAGCAAGGTCACCGCGTCGCGATAGATGCGCGCCTCGCTCTCGGGCGCGGCGTCGACCACCTCGCGCATCCGCGCGTCGCCGAAATCCTCGAGCAGGATCAACCCCTCGTCGAGATCGCTCGCCATGATGCGGGGGGCCGCGAAGCCGAGCCGGTTGAGGTGGCTCGCGACGTCGAGAAACGGCTGGCTGTTCTCGTTGTCGGACGGCGCGTGCATCAGCACTGCGGTGCGCCCCGGCGCGACCACGCGGAAATAGCGGCGGAACGAGGCGTCGCCCGCGAGCGGCAGGATCTGGCCGTCGCCCCAGCCGCTCTGCGCGAGGAAGGAGGGCGCGGAATCGGGGGTCTTCAAGCGGGCGGCCATCGGCCCTCCCAAGCCGGGGGCACAGCCCAAGTCAAGCGCCGCGCGCCACCCGGCTCGACGGTCAGGACGAGGCGCAGCGCGTCGTCCCACAGCGCGCCACCGAGCCGTTCGGGCCATTCGATCAGCAGCGCGGCCTCGCGCCGCGCGTCGTCGAGCCCGAGCTCGCGGACCTCGTCGGCATGCTCGATCCGGTAGAGATCGACATGGCGGACGGGGAGCCGCGTCTCGGGCGGATCATAGGGCTGGACGATCGCGAAGGTCGGGCTCGGCGCCTCGCCCGCCAGCCCGAGCGCGGCGAGCACGCCACGCGCGAGCGTGGTCTTCCCCGCGCCGAGATCGCCGAACAACGCGACGGCGTCGCCGGGGCGGAGCAACGCGGCGAGGCGCGCGCCGATGGCAAGCGTCGCCGATTCGCTCTCAAGAATCATGTAGCGCGCGCGGCAGGGTGATCGTCACGAAGGTGCCCTCGCCCGGCTCGGATTCGAGCGTGATTCGGCCGCCCTGCGCCTCAACATATTGCCGCGTCAGCGGCAGCCCGAGACCGAGCGCGCGTTCGCCTTCGCCCGCCGCGCGGTGGAAGCGGTCGAACACCTTGGCCTGCTCCTCGGGCGCGATCCCGACGCCATTGTCCGACACCGTGATCCGCGCCTCGCGCGTGTCGCCCTCGGCGTGGAGCAGCACGCGCCCGCCCTCTTGCGTATAGGCGATCGCGTTCCTTAGCAGGTGATCGACCGACTGGCGCAGCCGCCGCGCGTCGCCCGTCACGCTCCCCACCGACCAGTCGATCGCCGTCGCCAGCTCGTGCCCACGCCGCGCCGCCGCCTCGCGGACCGCGTCGGCGGCGTTCTCGCACAGCTCGACGAGATCGACCTCGGCCTCGGCCATTGCGAGTCCGCCCGCCTGGCCCTGGGTCAGATCGAGCACGTCGTCGATCTGCGCGCCGAGCTTGGCCACCGACTCGAGGATCGCCTTGACGTAATCGCTCGCCTGCTCGGGAAGCTCCCCCGCGAAGCCCCCCGCGAGCATCTCGGCGAAGCCGCCGATCGAGGTCAGCGGCGTGCGCAGTTCATAGCTCATGTTCGAGACGAACTCGGTCTTGAGCCGGTCGGCGTCCTCGAGCGCCTCGTTGCGCTCGCGCAGCGCGACCTCCATCCGCTTGCTGTCGGTGATGTCGATCAGCGTGATCAGCGCGTTGCCGTCAGGCAGCGGCACCGCCGCGAAATCGAGATGCCGCCCGTCGCGCATCGCGATCCGCCCCGTCCGCCGCTTGCGCTCGACCGTGGCGAGCCGCACCAGATCGCGCACGATCCCCGCGCGCTCGGGATGCTGGAACAGCGGCGCAATCCGCTCGACGAGCAGGTCGACGTGCGGATTGGCGGCGAGATCCGCCTCGTCGAACTCCCAGATGTCGCGGAAGCGGCTGTTCCAGAGGTGCAGCCGCCCGTCGGCCGCGAACACGCCGATCGCCTCAAACAGATTGTCGAAGGTCGCGGTGCGCACCTGGAGCAGCGTGTCGCGCGCGCTCGCGAGCTGGGCGTGCTCGGTGCGGTCCTCGAAGATCAGCAGCAGCCCGCCGTCGGGGATCGGCTGCGCGACGACGCGCAAATGCATCCCGTCGGCGAGCAGCCAGTTCTCCTCGAACGCCTCGTCGCCGCCGAGGAACCAGCCGCGCCGCTCGGCCTTCCATTGCGGAAAGTCGCGGCTTTCGGGCACGCGGTCGGCCTCGCGCATCCGCTCGAGCACGCGGTCGAACTCGGGCCGGTCGGCGAGCCATTCGGGCTTGATCCGGAACATGTGCTGGAAGGGCTGGTTCGAGAAGACGAGGCCGCGGTCGGCGCCGAACTGCGCGACCCCCGCCGAGAGCAGGTCGAGCATGTGGCGTTGCGCACGGACGAAGCGGCTCAGCTCGCCGCGCGCCTGCTCGAGCTCCTCGATGTCGATCGCATAGCCCGCGACCCCCGCCTCGCCGAGCGGCACGTCGACGATCCGCACGGTCCGCCGCTGCCCGCCCAGCGTCGCCGGCACGGTGCGGCTGTTCGCCGCCTAGATCGG
>JACMKH010000150.1 GCA_014380205.1 Sphingomonadaceae bacterium | reverse complement strand
ACCGTCGCAACGCCCGCCGCGCGCGCCGCCTCGACCATCTGCTCGCAGCAGCCGCGCCGCGCGCCCCAATAATGGATGTCCGACCCGCGCGCCTTGACCGAGAAGGGAACCCCGAGCGCGCGCGAAATCCGCATCGCGGCGGCGCCGTCCGGCCAGAAGAATTCGGCGTCGATGACATCGAAGGAAAAGCGCCCGCGCAATTCGCGCAGTAGCGGGGTCAGCCGCCGCGCCATCAGCGCGGGGGCATGGCGGTCGCCGATCCTCGGAAGCACGGCGAAGCGCGGGCGATGGACGCTCAGCCCCTTCCATCGCTCGCGCGCGGGAACCCCGGCTAAGCGCCGATAATGCGGATGGAGCCGCAGCGGCCACGGCGGAACCCCGATCGGCGCGACGACCTCGACCTCGACCGCCTCGCGCGCCACCAGCCCGCGCGTCTGCCGCTCGACGAACCCGCCGAACACGGGCCGCGTGGAATCGGGGAACAGGGTCGAAAGGGTCAGCACACGCAGCATCGCGCCGCGACTCTAGCGCCCAAGCCTAAACAAACGGACACGCGGAGGCGCGGTCAATCGTCCTCGTCCTCATACCCCACCAGCTCGAGCGCACGCGCCTTGATCTGGCGGGTCTCGCACCAGTGGACGAGCGCGTCCTCGCGGCCGTGGGTGACCCAGACCTCGCGCGGGGCGAGCTCGCGGATGGTCTCGGTGAGTTCGTCCCAGTCGGCGTGGTCCGAGATCACCAGCGGCAGTTCGACGTTGCGCTGGCGCGCGCGCTGGCGGACGCGCATCCAACCCGAGGCCATCGCCGTGATCGGATCGGGCAGGCGGCGCGACCAGCGGTCGTTGAGCGCGCCGGGCGGGGCGAGCACGATATGGCCAGCGAGCTCGGCCTTGGGCGTATCGGTCGCGGGACGCAGCTCGCCGAGTTCGACGCCGAGCGCGACGTAGAGATCGCACAATCGCTGGAGCGCGCCGTGGATGTAGATCGGATCGGCGTGGCCGCGGCCGCGCAGCTCGCAGATCAGCCGTTGCGCCTTGCCGAGCGCATAGGCGCCGATGAGCACGCAGCGGTCGGGATTGGCGTGGAGCGCGGCGAGCGCCTTGTCGATCTCGCTCCCCGTGTCGGGATGGCGGAACACGGGCAGGCCGAAGGTCGCCTCGGTGATGAAGATGTCGCACGGCACGGGCTCGAAGCGCGCACAGCTCGGATCGGGGCGGCGTTTATAGTCGCCCGAGACGACGACGCGCTCGCCCGCGTGCTCGAGCACGATCTGCGCCGAGCCGAGGACATGGCCTGCGGGGACGAAGCCGATATCGACCTCGCCCATCCGGATGGTCTCGCCGTAGCCGACGGGATTGCCCGCCTGCGGCCCGTAGCGCGTCTCCATGATAGCGAGCGTCTCGGGCGTCGCCCACACCGCGCCATGCCCGCCGCGCGCATGATCGGCGTGGCCGTGGGTGATCAGCGCGCGCGGGCTCGGCCGCGAGGGATCGATCCACGCATCGGCTGCGGGGACGTAGATGCCATGGGGATGGGGTTCGATCCATGCGCCAAGCCTTGCCATCGCGGCGATATAGGGCTTGAAGCGAGGCGCGTCCTACGCGAGACCAAAATTGTTTCGCCGCACCGCGCCGCCGAGGAGAGGCTTCATGTCGGAATATTGGTGGATCATCACGATCGTCGGCCCGATCCTGCTCTTGGCCGCGCTGATCTGGGCATTCACGCGCAACCGTGGCTCCAAGGTCTCCGAGGAGGCGAGCGACCGCGCCGCGCACCGGTTGCGCGATGAGATCGACCGCGAGGACGAGGCCAACGAAGTTAGTCGCTGAGCCGCTGCCCGCGCCGATCGCGGGCTGGTTCGCGGCGCGCGGCTGGGCGCCGCGGCGGCACCAGCTTGATATGCTCGACGCGGCGCAAGACGGCGTCCACACCCTGCTTGTCGCCGCGACTGGCGCGGGCAAGACGCTCGCCGGTTTCCTGCCGACCCTCGCTGACCTGATTCATAATCCCGCCGAGGGGCTTCACACGCTTTATGTCTCGCCGCTGAAAGCCCTCGCGGT
>JACMKH010000002.1 GCA_014380205.1 Sphingomonadaceae bacterium | reverse complement strand
GTGCCCGTCGACAGCTCGAACGCGATCCTGCTGCGCGGCGATCCCGCGACGGTCTCGCGGCTGATCGACCTCGCGCGCGAGCTCGACGAGCGCGCGGCGAGCGGCGCCGAGATCCGTGTGATCTTCCTCGAATATGCCGACGCCGCGCAGATGCTGCCCGTGCTCGAGCGCGTCACGGGCGGGGCGTCGAGCGTCTCGGCGGCGACCTCAAGCGGGGGAGCGCCGCCTCCATCGGCCGCCAACAGTGGCGGCGGTGGTCCGATCCCCACGACGAGCACGACGACGGTGACCGAAACCCCCGCAGCGATCGGAACGGGCCCCTTCTCGCGTCCCGGCCAGCAGGTCATCGTCACGAGCTATGAAGGCGCCAACGCGATCGTCATCGCAGCCTCGCCCGAGATGCAGCGCACACTCGGCGAGCTCGTCCGCCAGCTCGACGCGCGCCGCGATCAGGTGCTCGTCGAGGCGATCATCGTCGAGATTTCGGACCAAGCGGCGCGCGAGCTCGGCGTCCAGTTCCTGTTCGGCGGCGAGGATCTGCCCTTCGCGGTGACCAACTATTCGAACGTCTCGCCCAACATCCTCGACATCGCGGGCGGGCTGCTCGCCGACCAGCTCGACCGGACCACGACCATCGTCAACGGCGAGGTCGTCACCACCACCACCGGCTCGGGCGTCGGCGATCTGCTGCGCCAGAATGCCGCCGAGGCGATCCTCGCCGCGCGCGGCGGCTTCTTCGGATTTGCTGCGACGCTCGGATCGGATGCGATCTTCGGCGCGATCATCAACGCGGTCCAGGCCGACACCGAATCGAACATCCTCTCGACCCCCTCGATCACCACGCTCGACAATCAGGAGGCGCGCATCCTCGTCGGGCAGGAGGTGCCGATCTCGACCGGCGAGGCGCTGTCGGACAATTTCGACAACGCCTTCCGCACGATCTCGCGCGAAAATGTCGGGATCGAGCTCGAAGTGACGCCGCAGATCAATGCCAATGGCGCGATCCGCCTCCAGATCCGCCAGGAGGTCAGCTCGGTCGCGGGGCCGGTGTCGGACGATTTCAACGAGCTGATCATCAACAAGCGCGAGATCGAAACCACGGTCACGGTCAACGACGGCGAGATCATCGCATTGGGCGGGCTGCTCGACGACAATGAGCGCCGCACGATCCAGCGCATCCCGCTGCTCGGCGACATCCCGATCATCGGCGAGCTGTTCCGCTCGCGCGCGCGGACGCGCTCCAAGACCAACCTCATGGTGTTCATCCGCCCGACGATCCTCTCGACCCCCGAGCAGCGGCGCGCGCTGATGGAGCGGCGCTACGGCTATGTCCGCGCGCGCCAGTTCCTCCAGAACCCCGAGCAGGAACCGAGCCTCGATCTGCTCGTACGCGAATATATGGGCGTCGCGCCGCCCGCGACGCCGCTCTACAGCCCGCCGCCCGTCGACCCCGCGGTGATCCCGCTCCAGACCGCGCCGCCGCAGGTGATCACGCCCGAAGTCTCAACGAGCACGACGATCATCCGCCCGATCGATCCGCCCCCGCCTGAAGTGGAGGACGAGGAGTGAGGATCGCGCGCGGCGAGGAGGGGATCGAGCCCGCGCTCGTAAACGATGGTCCGCCTGCGCCCACCGATCCGGTCCTTCCCGCCGCGCCCGCCAACATTCCCTACGGCTTCGCGCGCAAGTTCGGCGTGGTCATCCTCGATTCGGACGGTGAGCGGCTCACGGTCGCCCAACGCGAGGGCGAGGACCCCCGCGCGCTGATCGAGGTGCGCCGTCTGCTCGCGCGCGCCTTCGCAGTCGAGCCGGTCCCCGCCGCGCGCTTCGACCGCATCCTCTCCGAGCGCTATGCGATGGACGGCCAGGCGGCCGCCGACGCCGCGAGCGGGCTCGGCATCTCGGACCTCGACCTGCTCGCGAGCGACATCCCCACCGCCGACGATCTCCTCGACACCGCCGACGACGCCCCCGCGATCCGCCTGATCAACGGCATCATCGCCGCCGCCGCGCGCCAGGGCGTCTCGGATATCCATATCGAGCCCTATGAGACCGGGCTCGTCGTGCGGATGCGGATCGACGGGGTGCTGCGCGAGACCTTGCGCATGCCGCCGCATGTCGCGCCGGTCGTGGTCAGCCGGATCAAGGTGATGGCGCGGCTCGACATCGCCGAGCGGCGCGTACCGCAGGATGGGCGGATCGGGCTCACGCTCGGCGGCAAGCTGCTCGACGTGCGCGTCTCGACCCTGCCGAGCCGCGCGGGCGAGCGCGTCGTGCTG
>JACMKH010000149.1 GCA_014380205.1 Sphingomonadaceae bacterium | reverse complement strand
GCGCCCGGCGGCGATCAGCGCGACCGGCACGCGGACGCCGCGCAAATCCTCGGCAGGGCTCATCCGGTGCCGCAGCAGCCATCGCGCCGGCAGCCATCGGAACCGGCGCGCGGCGACCTCCTCGAGCGAGTCGAACGGCGTGACGAGGATCAGCCCGTCGAGCGAACGCCGCGAAGCGAGCGAGGCCACGACGCCGCCGCCGATGCTGAAGCCCACCGCGATCGTTCGCGCGGGTTCGACGCGCGCCACCGCGAGATCGTGAACCGGCGCCGCGTCCGCGAGCAGCGCCGCCGCGCTCGGCCGGCCTTCGCTCGGCCGATAGCCGCGATAGTGGAAGGCGACGACATCGGCCTCGGGAAACAACTCCGCGAGATAGGCCGCCGCGTCCTCGGCGTTCCACGCGTTCCCGCCGAACGCTAGCAGCAGCAGCCGCTCCGCGCCAGGCCGCCTCGGCCTGAGATGAATGCCGTGCAAACGCTCGCCGAAGGCCGCCACGGCTTCGAGCCGCTCGGCGTCCGCTGGGATCGACCGCGCTCCCGCGGCGGCGCCGGCCGGAAACAGCACCGCGCCCTGCGCGAAGAAGACCACCGCGATCAGCGACGCGTAAGCGAGGATCGGTATGAGCAACAGCTTGAGCCACATGGCGCGACACTACCGCAAAGCAGGCGCTTTCGGAATTCGGAAGAACCGCTTGTGTTCTACAGGCGTGGATCGACCGCCTCATATCCGCCGGACTTGCGGCGGAGCCGGCTGCGTGGCAGCGTCACCGCAGGTGGGAGGCCTCGGCGATGCGCATGCGATTGATTCTCTTGCTGGTTGCGGCCGCGGGACAGGCGGGCTGCTCGCCCGGCGGCGGCGGCGCTCAGCGTGAGGGGGATGCGGAGGAGCAATCCGCCCGCGACGAGGCGGGGCCCGCCGCAACCATAACGATAGCCGAAGCGCCGGCCGGCGGATGCGCGATGGAATGGGACGGACGCCCGGTTTCCGAGCAAGAGCTGACCGAGCGCGGCATCGCCGTCATGGACGCCGGCATCGAGCGGATCGGCGGCATCGAGCGCATCACCGAGACAAACCTGCCCTACCTGCGCGTGGAGGCGTCGCCGGACATGGCTTGGTCGTGCGTCCGCCCGGCTCTCGCCGCGTTGGCGCGCACCGGATTCGCGCGGGTGGAGCTGCGGCCGGACGGCGCGCGCGGGTCGCCGCAAATCGCCTTCTTCCAGATCGAGGGCAGCGAGCCACATCCCCTCGTCCGCCGCGTCGAGATTGGCGCGGACGGCGCCGTATCCTGGGATGGGGAAGCGGTGGACGCGGATTTGCTACGGCAGCGCGCCGATGCCGTCGTGGCCGGAATGCCGGAGGACATAGCGGTGTCGGCGGCCGCCGACGCGCCGTTTAGCGCCGTTCACGAGACCATCGGCGCGATCAGGCGGGGCGGCGCCGAGTTGACCCTGATCACTCAGGGGTGAACGAACGAAGTTGCTTCCGTGGGTCTTGGGGGCGCTCGCCGATTTCGGCGATGGATCACTCGTCGAACGGATTCTTCGGCGCCCTCAGCGTCAGCCGGATCGGAATCCCCTCGAAGCCGAGATCGCGGCGGATGCCGTTGACGATGTAGCGGCGATAGCTTTCGGGGAGCTGGTCGACGCGCGTCCCGAACACGACGAAGCCCGGCGGCCGAGTCTTGGCCTGGGTCAGGTAGCGGAGCTTGATCCGCCTGCCCTTGGGCGCGGGCGGCGGGTTCTTGTCGATCGCGTCGCGAAACCAGCGGTTGAGCTCGCCGGTCGAGACGCGCCGCGACCAGGCCTCTCGCGTCGCGAACGCCGCCTCGATCAGCGCGTCGATCCCTTTGCCCGTGATCGCCGAGACGGTGAGCAGCGGGACGCCGCGGACCTGCGCGAGCCCCTCGTCGAGCGCGGTGCGGATGCCCTGGAACAGCCGGCTCGCGTCGTCGGCCACGTCCCATTTGTTGATTGCGATGACGAGCGCCCTGCCCTCCTCGATCACGCGGTCGGCGATGCGCAGGTCCTGCGCCTCGAGCCCGCGCGTCGCGTCGAGCAGCAGAACGACGACCTCGGCGAAATCGACCGCGCGCAGGCCATCGGCGACCGAGAGCTTCTCGAGCTTGTCCTGAACATTGGCGCGCTTGCGCATCCCCGCGGTGTCGATCAGCTCGACCGGGCGACCACGCCACTCCCAGGGCACCGCGATCGAATCGCGCGTGATCCCCGCCTCGGGGCCCGTGATCAGCCGATCGGCGCCGAGCATCGTGTTGATCAGCGTCGATTTGCCCGCGTTGGGGCGCCCGACGATGGCGAGCTTGAGCGGGCCTTCCGCGCCCTCCTCGCCTTGCTCCTCCTCCCACGCGTCGCGCTCGATGAACGGGCGCAGGCTCTGGAACAGGTCGGCGATCCCCTCGCCATGCTCGGCGCTGAGCGGGATCGGCTCGCCGAGCCCGAGGCTGAACGCCTCGAGGATTCCGTCGTCGCCCGAGCGGCCCTCGGCCTTGTTGGCCGCGACCAGCACCGGCGTGTCCGACCCGCGCAGCCAGCGAACGATCTCCTCGTCGAGCGGGGTGACGCCCGCGCGCGAGTCGATCATGAACAGCGCGACATCGGCCTCGGCGACCGCGCGCTCGGTCTGCGCGCGCATCCGGCCGGGAAGGCTCGCGGGATCCTGATCCTCATAGCCCGCGGTGTCGATCACGCGGAAATCGAGCCCGAGCAGGCTCGCCTCGCCCTCGCGCCGGTCGCGCGTCACCCCCGGCGTGTCGTCGACCAACGCAAGCCGCTTGCCGACGAGCCGGTTGAACAAGGTCGACTTGCCGACATTGGGCCGCCCGACGATGGCGACGACGGGCTTCGCCATCAACCGCGCCCGCGCTCAGCGCCAGGCCGAGAGCTGCCCGCTGTTGTCGAGCAGATAGAGCGTGTCGTTGGCGACCACGGGGTTGAGGTCGAAGCCCTCGCCGGCTTCGACGATCTGCTGGACCGCGCCCGTCGCGGCGTCGAGGAAGGCGAGCTCGCCGCGCGTCGAGACGAGGATCAGCCGTCCGCCCGCGAGCACCGGCCCGCGCCAGTAGATCGGCCCGCGGCGGTCTTCCACGTCGCGCCAGCGGTTGAGCTGGGTCATCCAGCGGATGCGGCCCGAGGCGCGCGCGACCGCGATCACCTTGGCCTCGTCGGTCACTGCGAACAGCCAGTCGCCCGCGACCCAGGGCGTCGCGATCCCGCCGACGTTGAGCTCCCAGATGCGCTGGCCGGTCGCGAGCTGGAGCGCGATCATCCGCCCGCCCTGCCCGATCGCATAGACGATCCCGCCCTCGATCACCGGGCTCGCGTCGATGTCCGAGAGCGAGGAGACCGACGTCGAGATCGAGGTGCGGCTGATCGAATCCTGCCACAGCGCGCGGCCGTTCTCGTAGCGGAAGGCGCTGAGCTCGCCCGAGGAGAAGCCCGCGACGACGGTGCCCTGTGCGGCCGCCGGCGCGGCGACGCCGAACACCCCCGAGACCTCGAGCGCGCCGGCGGCGTTCCAGTTGGTCGATCCGTCGGCGGGATCGAGCGCGAACAGCTGATTGTCCTGGCTGACGACATAGACCGTGCCGCTCGCGATCGTCGGCGCGCCGCGCAGCGGCGGCCCGGGGCGGACCTTCCAAATCACGCTGCCGTCGGCGGCGTTGAGCGCGGCGGCATAGCCGACGCCGTTGGTCGCGTAGAGCCGGTCGCCCTCGACGCTGACCCCGCCGCCGAACAGCGCGACCTCGCTGCCGATATCCGAGCCGAGCTGCGCCTCCCAGGCCATCGAGCCGGTCGCGGCGTCGAACGCGCGGATCACCGCGTCGGCGTCCATCGTGTAGACGCGGCCGCCCGCGATCACCGGTGGCGAGGCGATGCGCTTGCGGTTGCTGCCGCCGTTGCCGATCGAGACCGACCAGACGCGCGTCGGCGCGGCGCCGAGCCCGAGATGCCCGACCGACTTGTCGGCGCTCCCGCCGGGCTGCGCCCAGCTCGCGTTGGTCGCCGCCATCGGGAGCACGACGGGAACATTGGCGATCTGCGGATCGGCCACGATCGGCGTCTCGGAGACGAGCACCGGGGTGCGGTTGCCGACGGTGGGGGTCTCGTCGTCGTCGCCGAACAGCCCGCAGCCGGTGAGCGCGAGCATCACGCCGATCGCGCCAAAAGTCTTGTTCATTCGCTTGCTTCTCCCGCGGCGGCATTGCCCGCCGCTTCAGTCTCGGGTTGCGCCGCCGGCGCGGCCGGCGCCGG
>JACMKH010000015.1 GCA_014380205.1 Sphingomonadaceae bacterium | reverse complement strand
AGCGCGAGCAGCGCCGCGCCCGCGATCCAGCCGCCCATCCCCGTCGCCATCGCCGTCTCCTTATCCGCTCAATCGTTGTCGCGCGCGCGGCGCATCGCCTCTTCGGAGACCATTGCGATATCCTGCGCGCGCAGCCAGTCGGGCGTGCCCTGCGGAATGCCCGCCATCGCCGCGCGCGCGCTGGTCAGCGCCGCGCCCGCCTGTCCCTGGAGGTTGAAGTTCTCGGCCATCGCCAGCGCGACGCGCGACTCGTCGCCCTCATGCGCATAGACCGTGCCGAGCTGGATCCACGCGAAGGGGTTGCGGTTGTCGCGCTGGACGGCGGTGCGCAGCACGCGCTGCGCCTCGGCATAGTTGGCGGCGTCCTCGGTCGCGATCAGCGCATGGCCGAACATCGAGGCGATCAGCGGATTGCTGCGCGAATTAGCGGTGGCGCGGCGCAGCGGCTCGATCGCATCGTCGGGCCGCCCCGATTCGAGGTAGATCTGCCCTTGGAGCTCGAGGAAATAGGGATCGTCGGGCGCGCCCTGGAGCAGTGAATTCACCTCGGCGAGCGCGCGGTCCATGAAGGCGCGCTTGTGCCAGGCATAGGCGCGCGCATAGCGCGCGGGCACGCTCGTGTCGCTCTCGGGATAGCTCTGGAGCGTCGCGTTGGGTTCGGAGACATAGCCGATCAGTTTGGCGCGGACGCGCTGGAAACGCGCCTCGAGCGCGGGATCGGTCGGCGCCTCCCAGGCGGGATCGCGCTGATATTGCGTTTCGAGGATCGCCAGCCGTTCGCCGCTCAGCGGGTGGGTGCGGTCGTAGCTGCCCTCGTCCTGCGGGATGGCGAGTCGGTATTCCTGGTTCTGGATGCGGCGGAAGAAGGCGAGGCTGCCGCGCCCGCTGATCCCGGACTGGCGAAGATAGGTCGCGCCGGCCTGGTCGGCGGCGTTCTCCTGGATGCGGTTGTAGGCGAGGAAGCTGCCGATCGCCGCGCGCGACCCCGCCGAGAGGATCGCGACCCCGGCTTCCCCGGCCCCCGCCGCCATTGCCGCCGCGCCGAGCAGCAGCGACAATATGCTGATCCCCCCCGCCGAGCCCATCCCCGGATGGCTGACCGCGTGCCCTCCGGTGACATGTCCGAGCTCATGTGCGATCACGCCCTGAACCTCGTTGGCGTTCTCGGCGGCGATGAGCAGCCCCGAATGGAGATAGACGCGCTGCCCGCCCGCGACGAAGGCGTTCATCGAGCGATCGTTGACCAGCACGATCTCGACATTCTCGGGGCTGAGCCCCGCCGCCTCGATCAGCGGGCGCGACAGGTCGTTGAGCAGCGCCTCGGTCTCGGCGTCGCGCAGGAACGAGATGCTCTGCTGCTGCGCGAGCGCGGGCTGGGCGGCGAGGACGAGCGCGAGCAGCGCGACCAGCGCGCCGCGCAGCATGCGCGCGACCTGGCCTTGCGGCCTTGCGATCAGCGAAACCATCGCCCGCTCTCCTCTCGCGCGCCCGCTGAACGGCGCATGAAGCCGCGCGCGTCGGCTCAGGTCCCGAAGGTGCGCTGCCACCAGCCCTGGCGAGGGGACCCGTCCTCGCCGGAAGGCGCGTCTTCGCCCGACGGCTCGGCGGACTCGGCCGCTTCGGCTTCGGCTTCGACCTTGCGCGGACGGCGCGCGCGCTTGGGCGCCTCCGGCTCGGGCGCGGGGGCGGCTTCCTCGTCGTCGTTCGCCGGCGCGGCGGGGGCTTCCGCTTCGACGGGCGCCGCGGGCTTGCGCGT
>JACMKH010000148.1 GCA_014380205.1 Sphingomonadaceae bacterium | reverse complement strand
CGCGCGCCGGGCAGCAGATGCTCGGCGCTCGCGGACCGCAGCGGATCGGCGGGGCCGGGTACGGCTTCGGCTATCCCTCTGGCCTCTCCGGTCCCTGGGGAGGCGGCCGCGGCGGGGCCTTGGGTTTGGGCGGCGAGGTGTGCTGCATGGCGATGCGATCCCAACGGCCTTCGATCGGCGCCGCGCGTCTGCCGTTGTTCTGCAGTTCACGGTCGAAGATTTCCTGGACGCGCCGAACACCTTCCTTCTCTTCCTCGGTGTCCGCGTCATCAGGGTTGTAGCCGAGCACGGCCACCGCGACGAAAAAGCCGCCATTATGCTCGATGATGAAGACCGGCTGCTGAAGCACCACCTGGTCGGCGGTCGCGAGATAGCCGAGATCCTCCGAGCCGGAAGCCTCGGGATAATCAGGATTCATGCCGTCTCTCCCCCTTTTCACGTATTGGCATCGCAATGCCCGGAGCAGCTTAACGAAAAGAAGGCGATTGCAAAGGCTCATTTATCCGAACACGTCCGCGATGCTGTCCCGGTTCACCCCCTCCTTCGATTCGCGAAGGTTGGCGTAGAGCGCGGCGAGGCCGGGCAGACCGACCAGCGCGGCTATCATCGACGAGATCGCCTGCATGATGATCGTCGGGATGAGCATCGCCGCGCTCGGGACGCCGCTCCCCGTCGGATCGAATGCGGTCATCATGCCCATGCCGCCCATCGCCAGCCCCACGCCGAGCAGCACCGCGAAGATGATGTAGATTGCGACGAAATAGAGGATGCACAGCGCGAGGATCTTCCACCGCGCGCCGCGCGTCAGCCGCCAGCTGCGCGCGAAGCTGTCGAACACGCCGATCCGCTCGGCGACATAGGCGGGGATCTGGACGAGCCAGACGATCATGAAGAAGATCACCGGGACCATCATCAGCGGCAGCAGGAACAGCACGGCGAGCACCGCGCCGATGCTGTCGCCGGTCGCGATCGTAGCGCCGATCAGAAAGAAGAAGACAATCACTACGACGAACGCCAGCACGCCGATCGCCGCCCAGCCGAGGAACGAGACTGCGAGCACCGGGAGGAGCTTGCCCAGCGCGAAGGCGATCGAATCGCCGATGCTCGCCCGCTCGCCGCGAAAATGGAGCAGCGACGCGCGGATGATCGCGGTCTCGAGCAGGCAGAACAGGATCCAGGTGAGCACGCCGCCGATAAAGGTCGCGCCCATCAGCCCTGTCAGATAGCCGAACGCGTCGTAGGGGTTGGCGGAGGCGCCCATCATCGCGCTGAAATAGAAATAGTTGAACACCAGCCCCGGCAGCGCCGAGAACAGGAAGCACAGGGCGATCAGCGCGCCGAAATTGCCCCCGATAACGCTGAACGTGTCCGAGATCGTCTTGCCGAAGCTGAATCGCGGATAGACCGGCGCGCTCGCCATGGCGTGTCCCCCTGTTGCCCTCGCGGCAAGCCTCGCCAATCGCGAAACGCTTGTCCACCATATATTTCGCCGCGCCGCTCTCGCCTTGGCCGAATCCGCGCGATAGGGGGGAGCGCGAGCAAACGGGGGAGCGCATGACGGCCAAGGCCGGTCCCGAAGTCACGATCGGCGGCGGCGAGGATTTCGCCGAGGCCTATGATCGGCTGAGCGACAGCGGCCGCTACCAGACCGAGATGGAGCCGGTCGCGATCGAGCCGCCCGAGCCTCCCTCGCCGCCGCCCGCGTGGCTCGAATGGCTCGGCGACCTGCTCGGCTCGGCGGGCGGCGTGTTCGAGCTGCTGATGTGGGGCGCGATCGGCGCGGTCGTCCTGCTGATCCTCTACATCCTCTACCGCCGCTTCAGCGACGCCTTCGCCGAGCGGCGCGCGCGCGCCGCGGGGGCGGCGGGCGAGG
>JACMKH010000147.1 GCA_014380205.1 Sphingomonadaceae bacterium | reverse complement strand
TCCTCGTCCTTCCGCTCGCCGCTTGCGCGCAGACGGCCGCGCCGCCGCCGGCCACCGCCGCGCGCGGCGTGGTCTCGGCCGCCGATCCGCGCGCGGCGGAGGCGGGGCGCGAGATGCTTCGCGCGGGCGGATCGGCGACCGACGCCGCGCTCGCGATGATGCTCGCGCTGACCGTGGTGGAGCCGCAGAGCTCGGGGATCGGCGGGGGGGGCTTCTTCCTTCACCACAGTGCCGAGACGGGCGAGCTCAACACGATCGACGGCCGCGAGACCGCGCCGGCGAGCGCGACACAAGAGCGTTTCCTGACGGACGCGGGCGCGCCGATGGGCTTCGCCGAGGCCTATCAGGGCGGGCTTTCGGTGGGCGTACCCGGCAACATCCGGCTGATGGCGACCGCGCACCGCGCCTGGGGTCGGCTCGAATGGGCGCGGCTGTTCGATCCCGCGATCCGGCTCGCCGAGGAGGGGTACACGATCAACGATCGGATGGCGGCCTTCCTCGCGGACACGCGCACGGACTGGGCCGATTTTCCGGAGACGCGCGCGATCTATTGGGAGGATGGCGCGCCAAAGGTCGAGGGCGACATCGTGCGCAATCCCGCGCTCGCCGCGCTGCTTCGCCGCGTCGCGGCCGACGGTCCGGATGCGTTTTATACGGGCGCGAATGCCGCTGCGATCATCGAGACAGTGGGCGAAGCGGAGCGCAACCCTGCCGCGATGACGACCGAAGATCTCGCGGGCTATCGCGCGATTGCGCGCGAGCCGGTGTGCCGGCCGTATCGCCACTTCCGCATATGCGGGATGGGGCCGCCCTCGTCGGGCGCGACCACGGTGCTCTCGATCCTCGGCATGCTCGAGCGTTTCGAGCTTCCTGCGATGGGGCCCGACGATCCCCGGGCCTGGCATTTGATCGGCGAGGCGATGCGGCTCGCTTATGCCGATCGCGAACTCTATCTCGGCGACGCGGATTTCGTCGAGGTCCCGGTCGAGGGGCTGCTCGACCGCACCTACCTCGCGCAGCGCTCGGCGCTGATCTCCCCCGACCGCTCGCTCGGAACCTATGGGGCTGGAACGCCGCCGGGCGCGCCAGAGCGCCGCGCCGGCCTGCCCGTCGAGGAGGGGGGAACGACGCATTTCGCGGCGGTCGACCGCGACGGCAATGTCGCCAACATGACCTCGACGGTCGAAAGCGTGTTCGGCAGCCAGCTTGTCGCCAACGGCTATATCCTCAACAACGAGCTCACCGATTTCGCCTTCGTCCCGATCGCGAACGGCGCGCCCGTCGCCAACCGCGTCGAGCCCGGCAAGCGCCCGCTCTCCTCGATGTCGCCGACGCTCGTCTACGACAGCGGGGGCCGGCTGATCCTCGCGTTGGGTTCGGCGGGCGGCAAGCGGATCATCATGCACGTTACCAAGACGCTGATCGGCGTGCTCGACTGGGGGCTCAGCGCCGAGGAGGCGATCGTGTTGCCCAACATCTATTTCGGGCGGCACGGGCTGCTCGTCGAAAGCGGCACGAGCCTCGATGCGATGCGCCCCGCGCTCGAGGCGCTCGGCCATGTCGTCACCCCCGCCGATCTCGCCTCCAAGGTCAACGCGGTCGAATGGACCGACGCCGGCTGGCGCGGCGCCGCCGACCCGCGCAGCCCCGGCGTGGCGCTCAGCGAATGAGGGCGCGCCGGCTGGAGCATTTTCCCAACCTCGTGAGCATGTTCTTCGCGCGCGCGTCGGAGAAGCGCGAGGCGCCGTTCCTGTGGCGCAAGAGTGGCGGCGAGTGGCGCTGCATAAGCTGGCAGGGCGCGGCGGCCGAGGTCAGCGCGCTCGCCCAGGCGCTCAACCGCATGGGGCTCGGGCGCGGCGACCATGTCATGCTCGTCTCGGAGAACCGCCCCGAATGGTGCATCGCCGATCTCGCGATCATGGCGGCCGGCTGCGTCACCGTCCCCGCCTATACGACCAACACCGAGCGCGATCACGCGCACATCCTCGAGAACAGCTGCGCCAAGGCGGTGATCGTCTCGACCGCCAAACTCGCCAAGCCGCTGCTCCCCGCCGCGGTGCGCTCGTCGCATTGCCGGATCGTGATCGGGATCGAGCCCCTCCGCGCGGGGACGGGCGGGCTCGAGGTCCACGACTTCAACGCGCTGATCGCGAGCGAGACCCCCGACGCGCTCGCCACCGCCGACGCCGCCGACTTCACGCGCGCGGACCTCGCCTGCATCATCTACACCAGCGGCACGGGCGGCGCGCCGCGCGGCGTGATGCAGTCGCACGGCGCGATCCTCCACAATTGCGAGGGATGCGTCACGGTGATCTCGGAGGATTTCGGCTGGGAGGAGGACGAGACCTTCCTCTCGTTCCTGCCGCTCAGCCACGCCTATGAGCACACCGGCGGGCAGTTCTTCCCGATCGCGCTCGGCGCGCAGATCTATTACGCCGAGGGGCTCGAGAAGCTCGCCGCGAACATCGAGGAGGTGCGGCCGACGATCATGGTGGTCGTCCCCCGGCTGTTCGAGGTGCTGCGCCAGCGTCTGCTCAAGACGGTCGAGAAGCAGGGCAAGCTCGCGCGCTACCTGCTCCGCCGCGCGCTCGAGATCGGCGAGAAGGATTATGCGGGGGATGTGCCACTCAAGGACCGGCCGATGGACATGATCCTCGACCTGACCTTGCGCCCCAAGATCCGCAAGCGCTTCGGCGGCAGGCTCAAGGCGCTGGTCTCAGGCGGCGCGCCGCTCAACCCCGAGATCGGCGTCTTCTTCCACTCGCTCGGGGTGACGCTGCTCCAGGGCTATGGCCAGACCGAGTCGGGCCCCGTCGCGAGCTGCAACCGGCCGAGCGTCGGGCTCAGGATGGACACCGTGGGCCCACCGCTCGAGGGCGTCGAGGTGCGCATTGCGGACGACGGCGAGATCCTGCTCAAGGGCGAGCTCGTGATGACGGGCTATTGGCGCAACGAGGCCGAGACCGAAAAAGCGCTCGCCGACGGCTGGCTCCACACCGGCGACATCGGCCATCTCGACGCCGACGGCCGGCTGGTGATCACCGACCGCAAGAAGGACATCATCGTCAACGACAAGGGCGACAATGTTGCGCCGCAAAAGGTAGAGGGGATGCTCACGCTCGAGCCCGAGATCGCGCAGGCGATGGTTGCCGGGGACCGGCGACCGCATCTCATCGGACTGATCGTCCCCGATGCCGAGTGGAGCCGCGAATGGGCCGAGGCGAGCGGCATCGCCGGCGACGAGGCGAGCCTCCGCGCCAACCCCGAATACATGCGCGCGCTTTCGGCGGCGGTCGACCGCGTCAACACGGGGCTCGCCGCGGTCGAAAAGGTCCGCCGCTTCATCCTCGCCGACGAGCCCTTCACGACCGACAACGAGCAGATGACGCCGTCGCTCAAGATCCGGCGGCATGTGCTCCGCGAGGTCTATGGCGAGCGGATGAACGCGCTGTATGGGCGGTGAGTTGGAAGAGGGGTATGCGGTCGCAAATGCGACCGCATACCCCTCACCCAGCTCCGACTAGGGCCGCGCGAAATGCGCGCCCCAAGTCTGCGCAACCCTCTCCCGCAAGGATAGAGGGAATTTAGCTCCGATAGGGCACGAACTCGCCGATCGCGCACACGCCATATTCGACGCCGGTCTGCGGCTCGACGACGCGGATCTGCTCGCCCGCGCAGAGTTGCGACTGCGAGGGCTGCCGCGTGACGATCGCGCGGCCGTCGCGCATGCCGGGGCAGCCGCCGGGGATGTCGGTGCGATAAACCGTCCGCGAACCATCGCGGTAAAGGATCGTGGTGTCGTCGACGATCGTCGTACCGTCGATCTCGCGCAGCCGGATGCAGCGCTGCGCCGGACCGGGTGTCTTGCCGGCGAGCATCCGCTCCATCCGGGCCTCGCCGCGGGTGGGAGCGTCGGGGGTCGCGAGAGCGCCGGCGGCGAGCGCGCCCGCGGCGCAGCCGGCGACAATCAGGGGAAGGGCGTGACGCATGACTCGGCTCCTCAACTCGTTCGCCGCCGGAAGCTCCATACCACAAGCGAACGGCACAACATACCGTTCACCCTGAGCCTGTCGAAGGGTGAATGGCACAAAGGTCCGGGAAGCACCCTTCGACAAGCTCAGGGTGAGCGGAACTGGGCAATGGCCTCAGAAGGCATCCTTGGCGGCGCGGCGCGCGGCGAGCTCCTCGACCGAGGCGGCGCGCATGAAGGGATTGGTCGCGCGCTCGAGCGCGATCGTGGTGGGGAGCGTCGCCTCGCCGCGCTCGCGGAGCGCGTCGACCTCGCGCATGCGTTCGACGATGGCCTGATTTTCGGGATCGGCGACGAGTGCGTAGCGGCCGTTGGCCTGGGTGTATTCGTGGCCGCAATAGACGCGGGTCTCGGGCGGCAGCGCCTCGAGCTTGCGCATCGCGGCGAACATGTCGGCGGCGCTCCCTTCGAACAGCCGGCCGCAGCCCATCGCAAACAGCGTGTCGCCCGTGAACGCCATCGCCGCCTCGGGAAGGTGGAAGGCGATATGGCCCGAGGTGTGCGCGGGGATGTCGAGCACGCGCGCCTCGTATCCGCCGATCGCGGCGGCTTCGCCCTCGCCGACGACGCGGTCGAGCGTCGGGATGCGCCCAGACTCGGCCGGGCCGGTGATCGCGCAGCCCGTCGCCGCCTTGATCGCGGCATTGCCGCCGGTGTGATCGGGGTGCCAGTGCGTGTTCCACACCTGGGTGATCGTCCACCCGCGCGCCTCGGTCGCGGCGAGCGCGGGGGCGGCCTCGGAGGGATCCACGACGACCGTCTCTTCGCTCTCCGGATCGTGGAGCAGCCAGATGTAGTTGTCGCGCAACGCCGGCGCCCAGGCCACTTCGAGTGCCATCACCATTCCCCCACATTGGGCATCGACGCCCAAGGCTCGGCGGGTTCGAGCCGTCCGTCCTGGAGCAGCTCGATCGAAATGCCGTCGGGCGTGCGCACGAATGCCATATGCCCGTCGCGCGGCGGGCGGCTGATCGTGTAGCCCGCATCGATCAGGCGCCGGCAGGTCGCGTAGATATCGTTGACGCGATAGGCGATATGGCCGAAGTTGCGCCCGCCGCGATATTCCTCGGTGTCCCAGTTGTGCGTCAGCTCGACCTGCGCGTCCTCGTCCCCCGGCGCGGCGAGATAGACCAGCGTGAAGCGGCCCTGCTCGCTGTCGAAGCGCCTAATCTCGTTGAGGCCGAGCGCTTCGAAGAAGCGAGTCGTCGCGTCAAGATCGCTGACGCGGATCATGGTGTGAAGGTATTTCATGGCGGGGCGCGATAGCACGGATCAGGGTTGCGGCGCATCCTGATCGGGGGGCGACGGCTCGGGAGCCGGCGCCGGAAGCGAATTCTCCCGCACATCCACCGGTACATTCTCCGCCATCTGTGCGTCGAGCTGAGCGAGGTTGGCGCGCGCCGCTTCGCCGGCCGCGCCCTCTGGGTCGTTGGCCGAGGCCTTGACCCAAGCCTGGCGCGCGATGTCGGGTGCGTTCATTCGATAGGCGATGTTGCCCGCCTCGAGGTTGATCGCGGCGTGCTCGCGGTCGAGCTCGAGCGCATGGTCGATGAACTCGCCCGCCGCGTCGAGATCATTCTGGATGCGCGCCAAGGTCGCCGAGAACAGCCAGACCATCGGCTCGCTGGGGACGAGCGCCTGCGCCTGGATCAGATCGGCCTGCGCGGCGTTGCCGTCGCCGAGCTGGACGTGCGCGCGCGCGCGGTCAATCAGCGTCTGGCCGCGCTGGTTCGGCGTGATCGTCGCGACGCCGAGCGCCTCGTCGAAGCGCGTCTTGGCCGCCGCGGCGTCGCCCGCTGCGAGCGAGGCATTGCCCGCCTGGCCGAGCAGCATAGGCAGCGCCGGGTCTTGCGCCCCGCGCGCGTGATCGGCGGCGCGTCCGAAGGCGGCGGCGGCCTCGGCCCATT
>JACMKH010000146.1 GCA_014380205.1 Sphingomonadaceae bacterium | reverse complement strand
GGCCGAAGCGGTCAGCGCGGGACCGCGCGCCAATGTCGCCAACGAGATGACCGCCGCGGCCGCCAACGCCGCCGCCGAGCAGGGCGAATGAGCCTCAACCGCTCCTCGCTCGTCCCCGCGCCGCTCGCGCAGCTGCCGTGGCGGCTGCTGCTCACCGTGATCGGGATCGGCGGGTTCGGCGTGATCGTGCTTTTTTCGGCGGCGGGCGGCCACACCGGCCCTTGGGCCGCGTCGCACGCGCTGCGCTTTTGCGTCTTCCTCGTAATGGCGATCGTGATCTCGCGGCTGCGCGAGGCGCACTGGAAGCTGCTCGCCTTCCCCGGCTACATCGGCGCGCTGCTGCTGCTGATCGGGGTCGAGGCCCTGGGCTTCGTCGGCGGGGGCAGCCAGCGCTGGATCGACCTCGGCGTGATCAGCATCCAGCCCTCCGAGCTGATGAAGCTCGCGATCGTGCTCGCGCTCGCACGCTTCTACGACATGCTCCCGGCGGGCGAGATCCGCGGGCTCACCGCGATCTGGCCGCCGTTGCTGCTGGTCGCGATTCCCGCCGGGCTCGTGCTGATCCAGCCCGATCTCGGCACGACGATCGCGATCGTGGTCAGCGGGCTCACCGTGATGTTCCTCGCGGGCCTGCCGCTGCGGCTGTTCGTCGGCGGGGCGCTCGCGGTCGCGGCGGCGGCGCCGCTCGCCGATATCTTCCTGCTTCACGACTATCAGCGCAACCGCGTGCTCACCTTCCTCAACCCCGAGAGCGATCCGCTCGGCACGGGCTATCACATCACCCAGTCAAAGATCGCGATCGGTTCGGGGGGGCTCACCGGCAAGGGCTTCCTCAACGGCACCCAGAGCCATCTCGCCTATCTCCCAGAGGGCCACACCGATTTCGTCTTCGCGACGATGGCCGAGGAATGGGGGCTGATGGGTGGCGTGTTCCTGATCGTCTGCTTCGCGCTGCTCGTGAACTGGGGGCTGCGCGTCGGCCGCAACGCCAAGACCAACTTCGCGAGACTGACGGCCTCGGGCCTCGCGATCACGATCTTCTTCTACGTCGCGATCAACCTCGCGATGGTGATGGGCCTCGCCCCGGTCGTCGGCATCCCGCTGCCGATGGTCTCGTTCGGCGGCTCGGCGATGATGACGGTGATGATCTGCATCGGCATATTGATGTCGATCGACCGCGAGGCGCGGATCAGGCGTTGAGCGCTCAACCGCGCGCCGCCTCGGCCACCTGAAGCGTGTCGGTATATTGCTGGAAGCTCACTGTCTTGCCCTCCGCGAGCCTCCAGACATGCGCGAACTGCGCGTCGATCGCCTTGCCTGTCGCGCGCAGCACGCCGGTGTAGCGCCCGAGCGCGATCACATGATCGCCGGCGTCGAGGAACTGCTCGGGGGTGGCCCCGAACCCTTCCCATTCGGTCGCGAGGCGCATGAACACCCCTTCAAGGATTGCCTCGGGACCTTCGTAGGGATTGCGATCGGCATAGGGAAAATTCTCGGCCTCGCTCCAAACCATCGCGGGACTCATCGCGCCGAGCACGGCGGGGACGTCGCCCGTGGCGAAAGCCTCGTAGATGCCCTGAACGCGAGCCACATTGGCGCTGGCCATGCTGGTTCTCCCTTTTGGCGGGACGCTAATCGCGAACCCCGCGCGCCACAAGACGCACCGGCGCTCAGCCCGCGCCGGTGTTGATCTTGCGACGGCGATGGCCACATGCTAACCGCCGCGCCGCGTCCGCGGGACGCCATGTGGACGCATAGCTCAGTTGGTAGAGCAGCTGACTCTTAATCAGCGGGTCCCAGGTTCGAGCCCTGGTGCGTCCACCACTTTTCCCTGCATTGGCAGAAAAGGGTCGCCCACCCGACGGGCCAGCAACCACATGGCAACCACGGTGCATCACAAAGGGCAGCGTGCGGGAGTGAACGCTCCTCAGCGTTGCGTGCTTCTCCGGGCTCAGCGCGGCCAGCCGTCAAGCTGCTCGACACCCACGCCTGGCCCTCGCATCCGATCGAGATAGAGATATGAAGGATCGAACTCGGCAAGTTCGCGCAATCCTTCAAGGTTCAACAGCTCGACGCGGCCTGAACGGAATTGAGCCAGGCAGCGCTCGCGCAGCTCCCGGAGCGTGCGGTTGACGTGAACCGAGGTGAGGCCGAGGCATTCGGCGACGTCTTCCTGCGTGATGCCGAGCGCAAAGCCCGCGTCGTCCGCCAGTCCGACGATTCCCAGCCTGATGTGCATTTCGCAAAGGAATGCCGCCAGCTTGGCGGCCGCGTGCCGCCGTCCGAGCGACAGCACCCACTCGCGATGTATTGCCGCATCCAAGTTGGTGAGGAACCAGAAAATCCGACCCAGATGCGGGAAGGCATCGATCAGTTGCGCAATCCGGCTGTGCGGCACAGGCGCGATTCGGCACGGCGTTAGCGCCATGATGCCATGGTCGAGCCGCTTCAGCGAAAAGCTGTGCAGATCGATAAAATCCCCGGCAACATTGAGTTCGGTGATCTGCCGCTCGCCGCTGAGAAGATCCTTGAAACGGCAGGTTATGCCTTCCAGCAACAGGGTGGATTCGGACAGCGTGTCGCCTTGGCGGATGATAAGCGTGTCGGCCGCGACGCGCGTGTCCCCGCTCACCGACGCCCTGAGCGCGTCCTCTTCCTCAAGGCTGATCTCGTCGCGGGCCCTCAGCTTCTTCAAAAACTGTTCGATCATCGGCTGTCCGCCCCTGCATGCGCCACCGCGCACAGGAGATAGCACCGGGGGAGCAAAGGTCGAGAAGCGGCCGGCGCAATTCCCGCGGCGGCCGTCGTTGCCCCCTGACGATCAGCTCTTGGCGTCGAGATCGACCTTCAGCTCTCGAGGCCAGTGGCGCAGCTTCCCGCAGGATTCGACGAAGCCTGCGGCGCCGCGCTTGCTAGAGAGTTCGATGCAGGCCTCGTCGAGATCCGGGGCGAGCCCGGCTTTCTCGAACAGGGCCATGGCTTCGGGGGAGTAGCCGATGAACTTGCAGTGGCCGAACGCGTCGTTGACGAAATCCTTCGCCGCGCCGTCGCTGGCCAGCAACGCGGCGCCTTCGGAGGAAACGACGATCGCCACGGCATCGAACAGGACGGATGGTCCCCCGTCGATCTTGTGCTTCGCCGCGACCTTCGTTCCGTCTGACAACGTCACGCCACCGATCTTGGGAGCGATCACCTCGTAGACGGCCTTTTGTTTCCCCGCCGCCGCGACGAGCGCGTTGAACAGCGCGGCGTCGGCGCCATCGGTGAGCAGGATGCCGAGCTTGCGGCCGGCAAAACCCGCCGGTCCGCGCTTGAGAATGCTGAGCGCGTCCGATGGCGGCAAATCGGCAACCACGGGACGCGCCGCGATCGCCGGCTTCGGCATTGGGAGCGCGAGGCCGTCCGCCACCGTGTTCGCAAGTTCACCGTCGATGTGGATCAGGTGCGAGACCATCCGCGACCTGATGTCCGGCCGTTCGACCTTGCTCAGCTCGAACACCAGCGCATCGCCGATATGCTTCTGCTCGATCGGCGTCTGGCTGACGTAGAACTGCCGCGCCTGGCTGTAATGGTCGGCGAAGCTTTCGGGTCGGAGCCGCGTCTTCGGGCCCTCGGCTTCCTCGGCGAAACTTCTCATGCCCCGCGCGGGATTCTCGCGCGGCCCGCCCTCGGCGCCCCAGCTGTTCGGCTCGTAATTGGCCCGGCCGACGGGGTTGCGCATGGCCATGTGCCCATCCTGCTGGAAATGCGCGACGGGGCATTTGGGCGCGTTAATCGGGATATGGGTGAAGTTAGGGCCGCCGAGCCGCTTCAACTGCGTATCCAGATAGGAGAAGTTGCGCCCCTGCAGCAGCGGATCGTTGCTGAAGTCGATTCCAGGCGGCACGTTCTGCGTGCAGAAGGCGACCTGCTCGGTCTCCGCGAAGAAATTGTCGACCACGCGGTCGAGGACCAGCCGGCCGACGATCTGCACCGGCAGCTCTTCCTCGGGGATGATCTTGGTCGGATCGAGAATGTCGAACGCGAAGCGGTCGGCGAAGGCCTGATCGAATATCTGGACGCCGAGATCCCACTCAGGAAAATCGCCGCCGTTGATCGCATCCCAGAGATCGCGGCGATGGAAATCGGGATCGGCGCCGTTGATCTTGACCGCCTCGTTCCAGACTACCGATTGCAAGCCGAGCCTGGGCTTCCAGTGAAATTTGACGAAAGTCGATCGATCCTTGGCGTCGAGGAAGCGGAAGCTGTGAACGCCGAACCCCTCCATGAAGCGGAACGACCGCGGAATCGTGCGGTCGGACATGATCCACATGACCATGTGCATGCTCTCGGGCGTGAGCGAAATGAAGTCCCAGAAGTTGTCGTGCGCGGTCTGCGCCTGAGGGAACTCCCGATCGGGCTCGGGCTTGGCGGCATGGATCAGATCGGGAAACTTGATGGCGTCCTGGATGAAGAAGACAGGGATGTTGTTGCCGACCAGATCCCAGTTGCCCTCCTTGGTATAGAGTTTGACCGCGAAACCGCGAACGTCACGCGCAAGGTCGAACGAGCCCTTGTTTCCGGCGACGGTCGAGAAGCGGACGAAGGCGGGCGTGCGTTCGCCGACACGCTGGAAGATGTCGGCGCGCGTCACCCTCGAGAGCGATTTGGTCAGCTCGAAAAAACCGTGCGCCCCGTATCCGCGCGCGTGGACGACGCGCTCGGGAATGCGTTCGTGATCGAAATGGAAGATCTTTTCCCGGAAGTGGGGATCCTCGAGCAGCGCGGGACCCCGCGCCCCTTGGCGTAGCGTGTTTTGATCGTCGGCGACGGGGGCGCCCTGGTCCGTGGTAAGCGTCGCGATATTGCCGGACGCGATCTGATGGGTTTCGCCGCCCTCGCCTTGCGGCTCCGTGTATTGAGTCTCGATCGTGGGCGCCACGGCGCGCGGCGCCTTTTTCGGCGTCTCGCTGGCCTTCTTTTTCGACTCTGTCTTCTTGCTAGCGGCCACGATCCTATTCCTTCTTCTTTTAAAGTGGTTTGCGCGCGTCGACGTCCATCGCGTGGGCGTCGCCTAGCTTATTGCCTGATGGGTCCAAGCAGCGGGATGGCGGAGTTCGTGCCCTCACCAGTGCTGGTGTCGCGCCACAGCGCCCTCCGATAGCGCTCGAAGCAGCGCTCGCCGCAGCGCAATCGGATCAGCGCGCCCTCGGCGATCGCGCGCGCGCGACGGGGGTCTTCGGCGACGAGCGGGGCGAGCGCTTCGCGGTTCCAAGCTTCGCTGTGCTTGACATCGAGGACCGCGTGAAGATCGAAATACCGCCGCTCCCGATCGCTGAGCCCGACGCGCCGCAATCCCGCGGCGACCATCGCCGAACGCCCCGGTGCGGTGAGCTCGATCGCTCCCAGCGCGCCGACCGAGTGCCAAGCCCAATCGCGCGACGTCGCCATCGCGGTCATCGCGTTGGCGAGCGCCAGGCTTTCCCAAACGGTGTTCTCGATGAGGGGATCGACCTTGAGAGTCTCGACCAACCCGTCGAGCATCAGCCCGTGCATCCCCTTGATGTTGCCGCGGCCCATCTCGTCCCAGTAGTTGCGCGCAAGCTCGAGCTTGGCCTGGTTCGGCAGCTTGACCTGCGTCATCGCGACGAGATCGTCGAAGCCTGCTTCGCCCGCCGCCTCCTGTTCGAAGAACCAGCGCAGCTCGTCGCGCGTTGCGTGCTCGGCGAGCCAGGGGAAAAGCACGTCGTTCTGCCCGGGACCGGCTTGCTTGAGGTCCTCGAACCAGGCCACGAAGGCTTCCGGATCTTTCGGCGCGGTCCGTGCTCGATCGGCGATTTCGCGTCGGAGCGTCGCCAGGAAATCCGCTTCGAGCCGCCGCATTTGGAAATCACGGGCGAGGCTATCCTGCCACCGCTCGCTGGGAAAGCCAGGGCGCAATCGCTCGCCGTTCCATCGCGCGAGGTCTCGCTGGAACGCATCGGACAGGACATCCGCCGGTTCCGCTGGAGCGCACTCGGCGATTGTCGCCGATTCGACGCAATCAAGTTCTAACATGTAAGAATCCTGCTGGGAGGCTGGGGTCACAACCCCCAGCCGCTATGCGAGGTTCCCTATCACGCGCGCCACGATATCCTCCTAACCTGCATCAGTTGCATCGCCATAAGAATGAGTTACCGCGCCCCGGCCTATCTATCGGCGGTTGCTCGAACCATCGTCGGAGGCTAAACAGGATCTGCGGTGAAGCTTCAGCTACAAACGGACGACGCGTCTGGCGACAGGGCCATTCGGTCGCTGCGCGTGATCGAGCGCCGGGTTTACCGCGGACCCCATCTCTTCAGTCTCGCGCCGATGATCCATTTCCAGATCGATCTGGGAAGTCTCGAAGACTATCCGACCAACCGGCTCCCCGACTTCGCGCCATGCCTCCTCGAGCTGCTCCCCGGCCTCGCGCAGCATGGGTGCAGCTACCGCACCGACGACTGTTTCGATCTGGCGTCGCGCCGGCCTAACGCGCGTCGCGACTCAAGGACCACGGAGGGCCAGGCTTGATGCCGCCATACGAGCCAGGCTCGCGGGACGACGCGCTGGCAGCCCTTCTCCACGAGCTCAAGGCAGTGAACTACGCCTTCGTCACCCCGACGCCCGCGACCCACGCCCGGGTGGTCGCGCGCCCCGATCGCCGCGTAGCGCGCGATCTTCGCGGCGCGCTCGGCTGGAGCCTGCCCTTCGCGACCGGCAGCATCCCTCCCCGTACCGAAGAACTGCTTCACGCGGCGGGAGCGCTGAGCGAGGCGGACGGAATGTGGCGCAGCGCCATCCGCGTCTCGTCGCTGCGCGGCGACCTCTACATACATTCGGCATTCCCCACCGACGCCGCGAACGCGGTCTTCTTCGGTCCCGACAGCTACCGGTTCGCCGACCTGATCGCGGCGGAGCTCCGCGATGTCGTCGGCCGTCCACGTATCGTCGACATCGGGACAGGCTCCGGCGTGGGCGCGATCGTGGCGTCGCGATGCCGCCCCGACAGCGTGGTCCTGGCGACCGACATCAACGCCGAAGCGTTGCGCTTCGCCGCCATCAACGCGAAGGCTGCACACGTCGAGATCGAATTTCGGCACGGCCGCGACCTCGCCGGAATCGAGGGCCCGTTCGACGTTGTGGTCGCCAACCCGCCCTTTATGGTGGACTCCTCCGCGCGCGCCTATCGGGATGGGGGTGGGGCACGCGGGAGCCAAGTCTCTTTCAACATCGCTCAAGCTGCGATCCCTGCGCTCGCTGCCGGCGGACGACTGATCTTGTACACCGGATCGCCGATCGTTGACAGCTTCGACGAGCTCGCGGACAAGCTTGGGACCATGTCTCGCCTTGCTAACGTCGCGCTACAGTATCGGGAAATCGATCCCGATATTTTCGGTGAGGAGCTCGACGGTCAATCCTATTCCTCGGTTGACAGAATCGCGGCTGTTGCCGCGCTGTTCAGGGTGCCCGTTGAATCGATGGGATCACACATCCCCCGTTGATCGCCCATCATCCGACTGGGACGGATGCCAGGCAACACCTCACCACCTTTGTTTAGGCCGCCGGCGTTCCAGAAGAACGGCTGCTGCCTCCGGCCGTCGACATGACGAAATTCAACTTCGGCAAAAAGGTGGGAGTGGCATCAGTGGCGAGCGGTGCCAGGACGCCCTACGCTAATAGCCGAGCGACTTACTCCAAAGCTTGCGCCCTGCCCCACAAGGCTCCGGCGGCGCTTGGCCCTCGCGTCAGAAGCGCACGCCCGCGCGCAGTCCATAGGTGCGCGGCGGCCTGATCGAGCCCGCGCAAAAGCGATTGGGGTGGATGCGAGGCATCGAGCCCGCTTATCGACCTTCAGAGCGGCAGCCCGACGTAATTCTCGGCGATCGCGGTGCGCATCGCGGTCGAGCCGGCGATGTAGTCGAGCTCGGCGATCTGCATCGCGCGCTCGAACGGCCCGGTGTCGGGAAAGCGGTGCATCAGCCCGGTGAGCCACCAGCTGAAGCGCTCGGCCTTCCAGACGCGGGCGAGCGCGCGTTCGGAATAGCCCGCGAGCCTCGCCTCGCCGTCGTCGCGCGCCCAGGCGATGATCGCCTCCGAAAGATAGGCGACGTCGGAAGCGGCGAGGTTGAGTCCCTTGGCCCCGGTCGGCGGGACGATGTGCGCGGCGTCGCCCGCGAGGAACAGGCGGCCGTGACGCATCGGCTCGAACACATAGGAGCGCAGCGGCGCGATCGACTTCTCAAGCGCCGGGCCGCGCGTCATATTGGCGGCCGCCTCGGGGCCGAGCCGGAGCGCGAGCTCGTCCCACAGCCGTTCGTCGGGCCAGTCGTCGATCTTCTCGTCGAGCGGGACCTGAATGTAATAACGGCTGCGCGTCGGCGAGCGCATCGAGGCGAGCGCGAAGCCGCGCTCGTGGTTCGAATAGATCAGCTCGTGGTGGCAGGGCGGGACATCGGCGAGGATGCCGAGCCAGCCGAACGGCCAGGCGCGCTCATATTCGCGCGCCGCGCTCGCCGGGATCGCCCGGCGCGAGGGGCCGTGATAGCCGTCGCAGCCCGCGATCAGATCGCATTCGAGCCGCCGCCGCTCTCCCTTCGCGACGAAGCTGACCGAGGGGCGATCGCTCTCGATGTCGTGAAGCGCGACCTCGCCCGCCTCCCAGACGATCTCGAGTCCGCGCTCGGGCGCGGCTTCGATGAGGTCGCGGGTCAGCTCGGTCTGGCCGTAGACGACGACCTGCCTGCCGGTGAGCGCCTCGACCTCGATCCGGATCAGCCGTTCCCCATCGGCGAGGTTGAAGCCGGTCTCGACAAGCCCCTCGCGGCTCATCCGCTCACCGAGCCCGAGCCGCTCCATCAGGTCGGTCGTCACCCGCTCGAGCACGCCCGCGCGAATCCGCCCCGCGACATGTTCGCGCGCCTGGCGCTCGACGATCACCGCGTCGACCCCAGCCTGACGCAGCAGATGGCCGAGCAGCAGGCCTGCGGGCCCCGAGCCGATAATGGCGACCTTCGTTCGCACCGAATCCACGCCTCTCCGCAATTGTTTTCGTCGGGCCAAGCGTAACGCGTGGGCGTCTCCTTGCAAAAGTCATAAGTCCAATGAGAGCCATCGCTAGGCCGGATCGCGCTTCGGTTGGCCCCCCGCTTTTCAATCACCGCGAATCTTGGATCGAATTTCGCAGCGGCCCTCACGATGGCAACGCCTAGCGTATCCTTAGGGCTTCGGGGGCCGTTGGCCCTTTTTCCCGTGATTCCGCGCCTTGCGATGTGATAGGATAGAGCCGCGAGGCGAGGGAGAGTGAGATGGGCAAAAAGCTGGCGTTTCTCGACGGTTTCCGCATCTTTCAGGGGGGCAAGCCGCAGCCGATTTTCGCGACGATTACGGGCACATCGGGCGCGGACGTGCTCAACGGCGATACCGACGCCAACGTCAACGATTTTATCGAGGGCCTCGGGGGCAATGACACGATCTCGGGTCTCAACGGCAACGACACCTGCCGCGGGGGAGCTGACGATGATTCGATCAGCGGGAATCTGGGCAGCAACAATATCGACGGTAACATCGGAAATGATATTCTCGTCATCAATGGCGGCTCCAACGACACGCTGACCGGCGGCGGTGGGGACGACATCATCAAGATCATCGGCGGAGGCACGGGAAACGCGGCGGGCGGGACGGGCTTCGACACGCTCGACATGCGCGGGGTGACTTCATTCTGGCAACTGGTGCTTCCGGCAAACCCCGCCGATTTCAGCTTCGAGGTGATCTATCTGTCTGACTTCGGCGATAATTTCTCAGGCTGGACCCAAGGCGAGCTGTTCTGGGCCGGAGCCGGCAACGATGTCGTTTTCGGACTGGGCGGCAATGACACCATCCACGGCGAGGCGGGCAACGATCAGCTGGTCGGGGACGGGGGTGATGATCTGCTCGACGGCGGCGCGGATTTCGATTTGGTTTACTACAACGGCTACGCGGTCTCGATCACCGCGAGTCTCGCCACAAACACCGGGACAGGCGCGGGCCTCGGCACCGACACCTATCAGAATATCGAAGGCCTAGTCGGGAGCACGGTCGCGGACACGCTCACCGGCGGGGCCAATGTCGACCGCTTCTATGGCGACGGCGGCAACGACGTGCTTCGCGGCGGCGGGGCGAACGACGCAATGTTCGGCGATGCGGGCAACGACAATCTCGAGGGCGAGGGCGCCGACGATTACCTCTTCGGCGGCGCGGGCGCCGACACGCTCAACGGCGCGGCCGGAATCTTCGATACCGTGAGCTACGAGGGCGAAGCGGCCGCCAATGCCTCGCTCGCGACCGGCGGGGGAATCGCGGGCTCCGCGGTCGGCGATGTCTACCTCGGAATCGAGGCCCTCTACGGGTCCAATTTCAATGACACGCTCGCGGGCAACACCGGCGCCAATGTGCTCAACGGTCTTGTCGGCAATGACTCGCTTACCGGGGCGGCGGGCGCCGATACGCTGTTTGCAGCCGAAGGCCTCGATACGCTCGATGGCGGCGACGGCGACGACGAGATGACCGGCGGCCTCGGTGACGATCTGTTCATGGTCGATTCGAACAACGACGTCGTCATCGAGTTCTCGTTCGGCGGCATCGACCTGATCAAATCCAAATCCGCCAAGTTCACCATGGGCGTCGAGATCGAGAATCTGACCATCATCGGCAATGGCAAGAACGCCACGGGCAACGCGCTCGGCAACGACCTCAAGGGCAACGCCCTCGCCAATGTGATCAACGGCGAGGCCGGCGCGGACACGATCGACGGCGGCGACGGCGCCGACAAGATCGACGGCGGCGCGGGCCAGGACCGGCTCGAGGGCGGCGGCAGCGGCGACACCTTCGCGTTCGACGACCTCGACACCAGCGCGAACCGCCCCGACGCCGACCGGATCCTCGATTTCGGCGGCGCGGACAAGGTCAACGTCAAGGCGATCGACGCCGACATCGGGACCGGGGGCGACCAGGATTTCACCTTCATCGGCGATTCGGCGTTCAACAACGTGACCGGCGAGCTGCGCTATCGCGTGGTCAACGGCGACGCCTTCCTCGAGGGCGACGTCGACGGCAACGGCGCGGCCGATTTTTCGATTCGGCTCGACAATGTGACCGTGCTCGATTCGACCGACATCATCGGCGTCGTGTGACGCGCGCGGAGCGCTCGACTATCCGGACGCAACATCTTGGATAATCGCGGCTCCACCGCTAGTCCGCTTCGAACGGCAACGGGGAGAGCGGGCGCATGACCGACCAATCGCGCGGCGAGGAGAAGTTCGCGCTCACCAGCTCGCGCCACTTCCCCGAATGGCTCGCGGGGACCGGCGCGTCACTCGCCTTCACCACCTATCAGGCGGGCAAGATCTTCCTGATCGGGGTCAAGCCCGACGGCCGTCTTTCGGTGTTCGAGCGGACCTTCGCGCGATCGATGGGGCTCGGCGTCTCGGACGACGGCCGGCGACTCGCGCTCGCCACCGAGTATCAGATCTATCGCTTCGACAGCCCGCTGCTTCCCGGCCAGGCCGATTCGGACGGGCATGACGCGCTCTACGTCCCGCGGATGAGCTGGATCACGGGCGATTGCGACATCCACGACATCGGCTTCGGCACGGACGGGCAGCCCGTTTTCGTCAATACCCTGTTCGGCTGCCTCGCCACGGTCTCGGAGGGATTCAGCTTCAAGCCGATCTGGAAGCCACCCTTCATCTCACGGCTGGCGCCCGAGGACCGCTGCCATCTCAACGGCATGGCGATCGAGGACGGCGCGCCGCGCTATGTCACCGCCGTCTCGCGCTCGGATGTCGCCGACGGCTGGCGCGACAAGCGCGTCGACGGCGGCATCGTCATCGATGTCGCGAGCGGCGAGATGGTCTGCGAGGGCCTGTCGATGCCGCACTCGCCGCGGCTCCACAACGGCACGCTATGGGCGCTCAATTCGGGCGCGGGCGAATTCGGCTGGGTCGATGTCGCCAATGCCAAGTTCGAGCCGATCGCGTTCTGCCCCGGCTATGCGCGCGGACTCGCCTTCATCGGCGACCACGCGCTGATCGGCCTCTCGCTGCCGCGCAACCGCACCTTCGGCGGTCTCCCACTCGACGACGCGCTCAAGGCGCGCGACACCGAGGCGCGCTGCGGGCTGCTCGTCGTCGACACGCGCACGGGGGACACCACAGGCTGGATCCGCATCGAGGGCGTCGTCACCGAGCTCTACGACGTCGCCGCGCTCCCCGGAGTCCGCCGCCCCGCCGCGATCGGGCTCAAGACCGACGAGATCAAGCGGCTGATCGCGATCGACGACGAGGCCGTCTGAACGGTGGCGTCCATGATCGGAGCCGCCACGCCCGCGATCCAGGGGCTGCTTGACCGTCATCTCATCTTCATCCTGGGCTGCCAGCGCAGCGGCACGACGCTCACCGGCCAGATGCTTGGCGCCCATCCGAATGCCGTGTTGCTCGACGAGCCCGATGGCGCGCCCGAGTGGTTCTTGGCGAATCGCCCCACGATCGCGGACGCCGAGGCCGCGCTTAGCGAGGTCATCGCCAAATCGCGCTCCAAATACGGCGATCCCGATTCGCGCTACAGCGGCTCCCGCGCGCTCGCGGATTCGGTCACCCATGTCGCGATCAAGGCGCCCAACCTCACCTACTGGCCCAAGACGATCGAGGCGTGGAGTGGACCCAAATCGGTGATCTTCCCCGTGCGCGATCCGCGCGCCGTGGCGGGCTCGATGATGCGCCTGATCGAGGTCGATTTCGTCGGCCGCCAGACCGGACTGATCCGCCTCGCCAACCGCGCGGCCATGCCTGTCGACGCGGTCGACGAGCTCATGCTTGCCGCGACGCCGCTGCACGTCAAACGGGCGCTGATCTGGCGAATCAAGAACGCGATGTTCGACGCGTTTCGCGAGATCGGCCTCGCGCCGTTGCGCTTCCGCTACGAGGATCTGGTGGGCTCGCCCGCCGCGACGCTCGCGCGGATCGCCGATCATGCCGGCCTGTCTCTCGATCCCGCGATGCTCGAACACCACGGTGTCTACACTGGCTATGGGCCTGGCCGCACCTCCCGCGAACGCGCCGTCGACAAATCATCGCTGCAATCGTGGCGCGATTGGCTGACCGAGGAGCAGGCCACCGAAGTCGCCGCGCGGGCCGGACCCCTGGCCGACGCCGTGGGTTACCGGGCGGCCGAGGCTTCGCCGCGCGCGCCGCCGC